>NZ_CBFIIF010000008.1:0-97699 GCF_965662665.1 Congregibacter sp.
GGAACTCCGTAATCATGTTCTGCTGCATGGTCCAGCAGTTGGCGCAGGCTGATCAAAGCCATGTGTGCTCTCCCTGAATAATCAAAACGATGGGGTTGGGCGATGGGCGCTGCCCTTGGGGGCCGAAGAGGCTCATTGCTCGAGCGCTCGCTCCTCAAGGACCGCCACCGCCGGCAGCACTTTGCCCTCGACATACTCGAGAAAGGCGCCGCCACCCGTGGATATGTAAGAGACCTTATCGGCAATGGCAAACTTGTCAATCGCTGCGAGGGTATCGCCGCCGCCAGCCAGGGAAAATGCGACGCTGTCCGCAATTGCTTTGGCCAAAATCTCCGTGCCCCTGGCGAAACTGTCAAACTCAAAAACCCCGACAGGACCATTCCAGAGAATCGTTCCTGCGTCTTGCAACAAAGTCGCCATCGCCGCAGCCGACTCTGGCCCGATATCCAGAATCATCTCGCCGTCGCCCACGGCATCTACCGAGCACGTCCTTGCCGGCGCATCTTCCACAAACTCACTGCCAGTCACCACATCGGTGGGCAGCGGTATATGTGTTTTGGCCCCGATCCGTCGGGCTTCATCCAATAGCTCGTGCTCGCAAAGGGACTTACCCACAGGGTGTCCCGCTGCAGCAAGAAAGGTATTCGCAATGCCGCCACCCACAATCAGCTGGTCCACTTTCTCGGACAAAGCGTCGAGCACCTCAAGCTTGGTCGACACTTTTGACCCTCCAACAATGGCGACCATAGGTCTAGCCGGGTTCGCGAGGGCCTTATCCAGCGCCTCCAGCTCGCCAGCCAACAGCGGACCGGCACAAGCCTGCGGGGCAAAGCGCGCAACCCCGTGAGTCGATGCCTGGGCGCGATGCGCGGTGCCAAAGGCGTCCATCACAAAGACATCACAGAGCGCGGCATAAGCTTTGGCTAAATCATCGTTGTTTTTCTTTTCACCCGGGTTAAAACGCACGTTTTCGAGAAGGACGACTTCACCGTCCGAAACGTCGACACCGTCCTGCCAATCCTTCACGAGTCGCACCGGCAAATTGAGTAAGGCACTCAAATGCGTGGCTACAGGCTCCAGGGAGAACTGCACATCAAACTCTCCTTCTACAGGCCGGCCAAGGTGCGACATCAGCATTACCTGGGCACCGGCATCCAACGCCTGTCGAATCGTCGGTAGCGCCGCGCGAATTCGCGCATCAGAAGTCACCGCGCCGTCCTTTATGGGGACATTGAGATCTTCACGAATGAGCACCCGTCGCCCCGCGAGTGAAAGCTCGTCCATACGCTGCACTTTTAAGCTCATGCGCTTGCCTCCTTGGCAGTAAGATCGGACCAGTAACGCGCTACATCCAGCATTCTATTGGCGTAGCCCCATTCGTTGTCGAACCAGGTCAGGACTTTAACCAGACGTGTTCCACTGACCCGCGTTTGGCAGGCATCGATAATACTGGAACGACTATCGCGGTTAAAATCACAGGAGGCGAGGGGCTCTTCAGTGTAACCAAGGACGCCCTTAAAACCCGTCGCGGCGGCCGCCGACAGTGCGCGATTGACGTCCTCGACACTGACGTCACGTTCCGTGACCAGCGTGAGGTCCATAGCTGACACATTCAGTGTGGGCACGCGCAGCGCCTGGGCGGTAAATCGTCCCGCCAGTGCGGGAAGGATCCGCTCCACGCCAAGTGCCAGACCCGTGTCCACAGGAATAATGGACTGTCCTGCGGCGCGGGTCTTGCGAAGATCCGTGTTGTGATAAGCATCCAATACCGGCTGGTCATTCATCGCCGAGTGAATCGTGGTGATAGTGCCGTACTCAATACCGAACGCCGCATCCAGAGCAGCGATGACAGGCACGATGCCGTTCGTGGTGCACGAGGCCGCGGAGACAACACGGTGCGCTGCACTCAGGCTCTCGTGATTGACGCCATACACTACCGTGGCATCAACATCGGGCTCCGCCGGTTGCGAAAACAACACGCGTTCTACACCGGCGCGCAGATGCTGCTCTGCGGTTATCCGGTCCGAGAACGCTCCCGAACACTCCAACAACATATCAACGCCGATAGAGGACCAATCCAACTTGCCGACGTCTTCCTCGCGAAGGAGTATCTTTTCCTGGCCATTGATCCGCAGGCGGTCTTCCAGCAACTCCACCGTTCCGGGAAAGCGTCCATGGGTAGAGTCATAGCGAGTTAGGTGCGCAACGGTGGGCGCATCCGCCAGTTCGTTGATCGCCACCACCTGTACCGCATCTCGATGAGGACTCTCCTGCAACGCTCTTAACAAGGTGCGGCCAATCCTCCCGTAGCCATTGATGGCGACTCTCAGCATGGCTTTAGATGGACTCCAGAACCTCGGTAACCACCGCCGTAACGTTGTCGACGGTAAACCCGAACTGCTCAAAAAGCTCCTTAGCCGGCGCAGATTCGCCAAAGGTGCTCATGCCCACAATGCGTCCATCCAGGCCCACATACTTATGCCAGTAATCCACATGGGCTGCCTCCACGGCCACGCGTGCCAAACAATCACTGGGTAGTACGGACTCGCGGTAGCCCGCGTCCTGCTGCTCAAAAACCTCGGGGCAGGGCATAGAAACCACTCGAATAGCCCGATCAGCGAGAGACTCCGCAGCCTCCATAGCCAGGCTTACCTCGGAACCTGTGGCGATGATGATTGCATCGGGAGCGCCGTCGCAGTCGCGAAGCACGTAGCCGCCTTTTGCCACATTCGCCAGCTGCTCAGCGTCCCGGTCCTGATGCGGCAAGCCCTGACGCGAGAAAACCAAGGCGCTGGGACCGTCATCACGCTCCACGGCTGTCTTCCAGCTCACGGCCGATTCCACTGCGTCACAGGGACGCCAGGTTTGCAGGCCGGGAGTCGCGCGCAGTGCCGTCAGTTGCTCTACAGGTTGGTGGGTCGGGCCGTCTTCGCCAAGACCGATAGAGTCATGGGTGTAAACAAAAATACAGCGCTGGCGCATAAGTGCCGCCATACGCACTGCGTTGCGTGCGTATTCCATAAAGATCAGGAAAGTCGCGCCGTAGGGGATAAAGCCACCGTGCAGCGCGATACCATTCATGATCGCTGACATACCAAATTCGCGCACACCGTAATAAATGTAGTTACCTGCCGCATCGTCAGCACTCACGGCCTGCGAGCCAGACCAAAGAGTCAAATTGGAACCCGCCAAGTCTGCGGACCCGCCCATGAACTCAGGGAGCATAGGGCCGAGGGCATTAATGGCATTTTGAGAGGCCTTTCTGGAGGCGATGGTCTCGCCGGCCGCCTGGCATTGCTCCACATACGCCTGAGCCTGCGCTGAAAAGTCTGCGGGCAGCTCCCCGGACAGGCGCCGAACAAGTTCTGCCGCTAATTCGGGGTGCGCCTCACGATAACTATCCATCGCAGCATTCCACTCCGCCTCAAGCTGAGCGCCGGCATCCTTGCCGTCCCAGGCTGCGTAGATATCTTCCGGGATGGTGAATGCCTCGTGCTCCCAGCCAATAGCCGCGCGGGTTGCAGCGATTTCGTCTGCACCCAGGGGCGCTCCGTGGGTGGAGGCCGTGCCCTGCTTATTGGGAGAACCCTTGCCGATTACCGTCCGGCAACATATAAGTGTCGGTCTGGAACTATCTGCTTGCGCGGCCTCAGTCGCAGCCTTGATTGCCGCAGGATCATGGCCATCGACACCGGCAATAACTTGCCAACCGTAAGCCTCAAATCGCTTTGGCGTGTCATCGCTGAACCAGGCATCAACCTCACCATCAATGGAGATGCCGTTGTCGTCGTAGTACGCGATCAGTTTTCCAAGTCCCAGCGTGCCGGCGAGAGAGCACACTTCGTGAGAAATGCCCTCCATCAAGCAGCCATCTCCCACGAACGCGTAGGTAAAATGATCGATAATCTCATGATCGCCACGATTAAACTGCGCGGCCAGGGCTTTCTCGGCGATAGCCATGCCCACGGCATTACTGATGCCCTGTCCCAGTGGACCCGTTGTGGTCTCAATGCCCGGTGCGTAACCGTATTCGGGGTGACCTGGGGTCTTGCTATGTAACTGACGGAAGTTTTTCAGCTCTTCCATGGGCAGATCGTAGCCGGTCAAGTGCAGCAGGGAGTAAATGAGCATGGAGCCGTGCCCGTTAGAGAGCACAAAGCGATCGCGGTTAGGCCAGTCAGGGTTCTGCGGGTTGTGACGCAAAAATCCATTCCAGAGTACCTCAGCGATATCCGCCATGCCCATGGGCGCACCGGGGTGGCCGCTATTGGCCTGCTGGACGGCATCCATGGAAAGGGCGCGGATGGCGTTCGCTAAATCTGTTTGGCTGGTCATGCTGCTTCCTGAGGACTAAACGCGGGGCGCGCATTATCGGGCAAGCGGGGCTGGGGGTAAACATACACCGTTAGGCACTTCTCACGGTCTTCGAAAATCTATATCAAAATTCCTTGATATAGATTGATTTGCTGCTAAACTCCGCGCCCTAATGAACTCCGTCGCCTCCCATCACCTGGCTTTGGCCGAAACGCCCAAAGCTGACAATGCACTCGCCAGCCTGTGTAAAGCGGCCGCTGATGCTCTGCGTTTGCGCATTTTGCGGGTGCTTAAGCATGACGCAATGGATGTTTCAGAGCTTTGCGCGGTGCTGGATGTCCGTCAGCCCGCGTTGAGTCACCACCTCAAATTGATGAGTGCGGCGGGGCTTCTTTGCAGCCAGCGCGATGGCAACCATATTTTCTATCGACGCCGCGAGTTCGCTGGCGATGAACCCTTTGCAGCGCTGCAGCAGGCTCTGCTCAACGCTGCAGACACCGTGGCGCTGGACGATGAGGAGGAGTCCCGTCGCGAGGAGCTGCAGCGAAATCGCGAAAAGAACTCTTTGGACTTTTTTACCGTTAATGCTTCGCGCTTTCGCGAACAACAGGATCTCATTGCCGCGCCCGAGCGTTACGCAGGCGCCGTCGACAACCTGTTGGATGCGCTTCCCATCTCGGAATTCAACACCGCGTTGGAAGTCGGACCGGGAGAAGGTTGGCTGCTACCCAGGCTGAGTCAGCAATTTGCCCGCGTCATCGCGCTGGACAACGCGCCAGCCATGCTGGAGAGCGCACGCAAAGCGGCGGCCAGGCTTGGCAATGTTGAGTTTCTCCTTGGTGACACCCGTCATGTAGGTCTGAAGTCCCTCCAAGCGAATTTAGTGGTCATCAATATGGTGCTTCATCACACGCCGGATCCGGCCGCGACCCTGCAGGAGGCCGCCGCTGCACTGGCACCAGGAGGCGCACTGCTAGTTACCGAGCTCTGCGAACACCGGCAGGGATGGACGCGGGAAAACTGCGGTGACCTCTGGCTGGGTTTTGCGCCAGAGTTGATTCAGGACTGGGCCGCAGCAGCAGGTCTGACAGAACTGACCAGCAGCTATCTCGGCCAAAGAAACGGATTCAAGCTTCAGCTACACCTCTTCGGTGCAGCAAAAATTACATCTTAGATTGATATAAGGAACAAACATGAGCGAATACGGCATCTTCACCTCGGAGTCAGTCTCCGAAGGCCATCCGGACAAAATGGCCGACCAGATCTCGGATGCAGTTCTGGACCACATTCTGAGTGATGATCGTGATGCACGGGTCGCTGTAGAAACGATGGTCAAGACTGGCATGGTTGTCGTCGCCGGGGAAGTCACCACCAGCACGTACGTAGACCTTGAAGAGATCGTTCGCGACGTAGTTTTGGACATTGGCTACAACAGCTCTGAAGTCGGCTTTGATGGCGCATCCTGTGCGGTACTCAATGCCATCGGCAAGCAGTCCCATGACATTGCCATGGGCGTTGACGAAGGTGAGAGCAAAGAGCAGGGCGCTGGCGATCAGGGCCTGATGTTTGGCTACGCAAGTAATGAAACTGACGTACTCATGCCCGCGCCGATTTACTACTCACACCGTTTGGTGGAGCGTCAGGCACAACTGCGGAAAGACGGCAGCCTGTCCTGGCTGCGCCCCGACGCCAAGAGCCAGGTCACGCTGCGCTACGACAACGGCAAGCCTGTTGCCGTAGACGCTGTGGTGCTCTCCACGCAACACGATGCCGAAGTATCCCAGGCAGACATTCGCGAAGCGGTTATGGAAATGATCGTTAAAGACGTGTTGCCCGCTGAGTGGCTTCACGCTGATACGCAGTACCACATCAACCCTACGGGCCAATTCATCATTGGCGGTCCCGTTGGCGATTGTGGGCTTACCGGGCGCAAGATCATCGTCGACACCTATGGCGGCATGGCCCGCCATGGCGGCGGTGCCTTCTCCGGAAAAGACCCGTCAAAAGTAGACCGCTCAGCTGCTTACGCTGGACGCTACGTTGCCAAGAACATCGTTGCTGCGGGACTCGCAGACCGCTGCGAGATCCAGGTCTCTTACGCCATCGGCGTCGCTGAGCCTACCTCTATCGCCGTAAACAGCTTTGGCACCGGCAAGATCGATGACATGCGCATCGTGGAGCTGGTTCGCGAGCACTTCGACCTGCGGCCCAAGGGCTTGATTGAAATGCTGGACCTCAAGCGACCGATCTACCGTGCAACCGCGGCTTACGGACACTTTGGTCGCGATGAGCCGAACTTTACCTGGGAGCGTACAGACAAGGCAGACGCTTTGAAGGCCGCGATTTAACACTTAGGTAAAAAATTCTGCCGATACGAGATTTTGATCATTTGCTGCGCCAATGGGTGGCATGGCGATCTCGGCTAGCGCGGCAGAGTGTTTTTGGGAGACGCTAAAAGACGTCATGCCCAAAAAGAGGGGCAGACCCTCCATGACGGGCTCGGCAATCGCCTTCCATGGCGATTGACGCTCCCAAAAACACTCTGCCGCGCCAGCCCAGATTAACAATACAACCGAATACACTTTTAAAGAAGTAATCAGGAGCACAACATGAGCACCGTAACCAAGCTAGACAACACGCCCGACTACCGCGTCGCTGACATCAGTCTTGCCGACTGGGGTCGCCGGGAACTTGAGATTGCCGAAGGCGAAATGCCGGCATTGATGGCCCTGCGCGAGCAGTACGGCGATTCCAAGCCGCTGGCTGGCGCTAAGATTCTGGGTTGCATTCACATGACTATCCAGACGGGCGTATTGATCGAAACCCTGAACCACCTGGGTGCAGAAGTGCGCTGGTCTTCCTGCAACATCTTTTCTACGCAGGATCACGCGGCAGCGGCAATCGCAGCGGCGGGCGTACCGGTCTTTGCCTGGAAGGGTGAGACAGAAGAGGAGTACGAGTGGTGCATCGAGCAAACCATCCTCAAGGATGGGCAGCCCTGGGACGCTAATATGGTTCTGGATGATGGCGGTGACCTTACCGCAATCCTCCACGACAAGTATCCACAAATGCTGGAAACTATCCACGGCATTACCGAAGAAACCACTACCGGTGTTCATCGTCTCTACGAAATGCTCGAAGCCGGTACGCTCAAAGTACCTTGCGTAAATGTAAACGATTCAGTCACCAAATCTAAGAACGACAACAAGTACGGCTGTCGCCACAGTCTGAACGATGCGATCAAACGTGCGACGGATCACCTGCTGGCAGGCAAGCGCGCCTTGGTTATTGGCTACGGTGACGTGGGTAAAGGCTCTGCGCAGTCTCTGCGTCAGGAAGGCATGATCGTCCGTGTCACGGAAGTTGACCCCATCTGTGCAATGCAAGCCTGTATGGATGGCTACGAAGTCGTATCACCGTACATCAACGGCGTAGATGACGGCACCGACGCCTGCATCGATCGCGACCTGCTTCAGAAGACAGACCTTCTGGTCACCACCACGGGCAACTACAACGTTTGCAACGCGCGCATGCTGAGTGCCCTCAAGAGTGCCGCCCTTGTGTGCAACATCGGTCACTTCGACAACGAAATCGACACAGCCTTTATGCGTCGCGAGTGGCAATGGGAAGAGATCAAGCCACAGGTACACAAGGTGTATCGCGATCAGGCTGCCAACGATCACCTGATCCTCCTCGCCGAAGGTCGTCTGGTGAACCTGGGTAATGCTACGGGTCACCCCTCACGCATCATGGACGGCTCCTTTGCCAACCAGGTGCTGGCGCAGATCTACCTGTTCGAGCGTCGCTTTGCAGATCTGGAAGCGAACATGAAGGAATCCGCAGTGAAGGTAGAAGTACTGCCCAAAAAGCTCGACGAAGAAGTAGCCGCGCACATGGTGGCAGGCTTCGGCGGTGTGGTGACCAAGCTCACCAAAGAGCAGGCTGACTACATCCACGTGTCTGTAGACGGCCCATTCAAAGGTCAGGACTACAAGTACTGAGGAAACCATGAACAAGTCTGCGGCAATTAGCTTTGAGTACTTCCCGGCTAAAACCGATGCGGGACGGGAAAAGCTGCTCAACGTTACAACCCCGGAATTACAGGCCATAAGTCCCGAGTTTTACTCGGTGACCTATGGTGCCGGGGGCTCAACCCGAGACAACACCCGGGGTATCGTTGAGGGCCTCAATGCACAGGGTCTCTCGGTAGCACCGCACTTGAGCTTTGGTCTCGATGACGAAGCCACCATCGCGGCGCTTCTGGAAGACTACAAAGCCGCCGGCATCAATCGACTGGTGGCTTTGCGCGGTGACTTACCATCGGGGGCCGGAGGCGGCGCCCGTTTGGTCTACGCCAACGAACTCGTGGAGTTTATTCGTCAGCGTACTGGCGATCACTTTCACATTGAGGTCGCAGCGTATCCGGAGATTCACCCTCAAGCAGAGAGCTACGAGACTGACCTTCGCTATCTCAAGGGCAAGTTTGACGCCGGCGCGGACAGTGCGATAACCCAGTACTTCTACAACGTCGAGGCGTACTTCTACTTCCTGGATCGCTGTGCAGCTATTGGTATCGATAAACCGATTTACGCAGGCATCATGCCCATTACCAACTACGCCAACCTGGCGCGATTTTCACAAAACTGCGGAGCAGAAATCCCCCGCTGGATCAGCAAGCGCCTCGAAGGATTCGCGGATGATCAGGACAGCATTCGAGCTTTCGGCATCGACGTCGTCACGCAGCTCTGCCAGACGTTGTTGGAAAGCGGCGCACCCGGTATTCACTTTTACACCATGAATCAGGCTCAGCCCACTCTGCAGATCTGCAGAAATCTTGGCCTTTAAACTCTGAGTATGCGCCGCCCACGTTTCTTCACCGCCCAGGCGCTGAGCGTGGGCTGCGGTCTCTCACTGGAAAAAGAACCGTCTCGGCACATCGCAAAAGCCCTGCGAATGCGGGTAGATGATTCTCTGTGCCTCTTTGATGGGGGCGGCAGCGAAGCGTATGCGCGGATTACCGCCGTCGACAAAGACTCTGTGTCGGTCTATGTAGAGGATGTTTCCCAGCCGCTGCGAGAGTCACCGCTGGAGACGATTCTAATTATCGCCCTGTCCCGAGGCGATCGCATGGATACCATTGTGCAAAAAGCTACGGAACTTGGCGTGAATGAAATCTGGCCAATAATTAGCGAACGAACAGGAGTGCGCCTTGATGCGCAACGTCTGGCGAAAAAGCGCGATCACTGGGAGCGCATTGCGATCAGTGCCTGCGAGCAGTGTGGGCGTAATCGCTTGCCCGTCATCGCCACGAGCAATTCCTATGCGGCGAGCCTCGCAAAAGCCGCAGAACGAGAAGGTGGCCTGCGCCTAATCATGCACCCCGCCAAGGACAGCACTCCACTACCCGAAGAGAGCGCATCCGTAACAATGCTCGTGGGACCTGAGGGCGGCTTCAGCGACGACGAAGTCAGCGCTGCGGCGAATGCGGGGTTTATCCCCTTTGTGCTGGGACCACGGATTCTTCGCACGGAAACAGCACCCATTGCGGGACTGGCCTTAGCGCAGGCGCGCTGGGGTGATCTGGCATTGTGATACTTGCGGCGGTCCTGCTTGCGAGCATGGACGGCTTTTCGTAGGGTGAGCCTTTAATCTTCGAGACAGCGACATGAGCATCAAACTAGGCGTAGTGATGGATCCCATCTCCGCCATCAGCTACAAGAAAGACAGCACTATGGCCATGCTCTGGGCGGCCGCCGACCGCGGTTGGTCGTTATTTTATATGGAGCCCGGTGACCTCTCCCTGGATCAGGGCGCCCCTCTGGGAAACATGGCAGAGCTGCAAGTATTTCGGGACCCGGAGCAGTGGTACACCCTGGGCGAGGCGAGTCATCGTTCCCTTGCAGACCTCGACGTGATTCTCATGCGCAAAGACCCGCCCTTTGACAACGAGTATGTCTATGCCACCTACATTTTAGAGGCCGCCGAAAGACTGGGCACGCTCATCGTCAATCGCTGTCACTCGCTGCGTGACTGCAACGAGAAAATCTTTGCCACGCAGTTCCCCCAGTGCTGCCCGCCGGTTTTAGTGAGCGGCGATACAGCTCAGCTAAAGGCCTTCCATCAAACCCACGGCGACGTCATTTTTAAGCCTCTGGATGGCATGGGAGGTACGTCAATCTTTCGGGTGAAGGAAGACGACCCCAACCTGAACGTGATTCTCGAAACGCTGACCGAACTCAACACGCAGACGATTATGGCGCAGCGCTTTTTGCCCGAGATCAAGGAAGGGGACAAGCGGATTTTGATGATCGAGGGCAAACCCATACCCTACGGCCTTGCCAGGCTACCCACCAAGGGTGAAACCCGCGGTAACCTCGCCGCGGGGGGGACGGGTCGCGCCCAGCCTTTATCAGAGCGCGACCTTTGGATCGCAGCGCAGGTAGGCCCCTCACTGGTAGAAAAAGGCCTTATTTTTGTGGGTCTGGATGTCATCGGCGATTACCTGACGGAAATCAATGTCACTAGTCCTACCTGTATCAGAGAGATTGATGCGGCCTATGACACGGACATCGCCGGTCAACTGATGACCGCGATCGAAAACCGTCTGTCGAGTCGCGCCTAGGGAATGACCGCTGCCGTAGCTAATGGCAATGACCGATTGATGCTCGCCGTCCTGATTGCCAGTGCGCTGCATGTGCTGGTGATTTTCGGAATCAGCTTTGACGTTTGGCGAGGACAAAACACGCGTCATCAGGTCGAGGTTACGCTGGTACAAACTCCAGGCTTGCGCCCGGTTACCGCAGATCACATCGCCCAGGCGGATCAGCGCGGCAGTGGCAGTGAGGCACTGAGGGATCGGGCATCCGGCGCACAAAGCGCATTACCTCAGGCCATCACCGAAAGTGCCCAGCGCCAGACCACAACAAGTTCCGGAAGAGAGCGCTTAGCCGCACCCGCGCTTACCTCCACAAACTCAAGCCGCAAAATCGTCGATCGCAGTGGTGAACAGCAAAACCTCGAAGACTTACCCGAAGCAGAGAGAGAGCTGGCCCGCCTCGCACAGAAGCTCGCCCAATTGCAGGCAGACCTGAACACCCAACGCCAGCAGTACTCCAATCAGCCCCGGGTTAGACGCCTCACAGCCGTATCAGCGCGCGCTGCGGTTGACGCAGCCTATCTGGCAGATTGGCGAGCCCGGGTGGAAAACGTGGGCAACCAATATTATCCCGAAGCTTCCTTGCGATACGGCATCTACGGGAGCCTGGAAATGCTCGTCACTGTTCGCAGCGACGGCAGTCTGGAAGACATTCAGATTCTTCAATCTTCGGGTTATGCGGTCTTGGATGAAGCCGCAATGCGCATAGTACGTCTGGCAGCTCCCTATTCTCCCTTCCCCGAGGAACTACGAGCCACTACGGACAAGCTGGAGATTGTCCGAACCTGGCAGTTTGAACAAAATACGTCGAACTAAGGAGGCTGACGTCGTTAAGCCAGCCTTAGCGAGGTGTCTTGCGCAGCTGCCTAACGACCAGCAAAAGCAGAATAAAGGCTGTCAGAAGTATTGATGACAGAGGGATGGGCACGGCTTGCTGCGCAGTGCTCACGATTCGACGTATAAACACAATAGCGGGATCCGAGTCCTCCAGCGTTGGACCCCCGGATGCACTGGCCTCGGCGCTCACCGTATTTATGTGTAGTCCCGGACCCGACCCATTTACATTTGCGGTAAACCTACAGCTGTAACTCGTCTGTGCGTCAAAGCTACTGCCCACTGCGCAGTCGCCCTGACCATCCAGATCGCCAAAAACACTATCAACCAGCGACGTCAGCTCAAGGGTTTCCACAGAGTTATTCTGCACCTGAATGGTGAACTCCACCGGAGCACCCGGTGCGTTTACGATATTAGGACTCGCAGATTTGACCACAACAATATTTTCCCCGTTCGGCGGTCTCTGGTTCAGCAGGGTTACCTCTGCGGTATCAGAAGCTTGCACGGGGGTGCCTGCGCCATTCTGACCAGACGCTGTCACTACATCGACAAGCTGGTCGCCCTCATTACCGCTTACCGTTGTCGTAAAGCTGCAGCTGTACTCCGCCCCGGGTGCAAGCACTGCGCCCGTAGCGCAGGTTCCCTGACCATCCAAGTCACCATAGGGGTCGTCAACCAGGCTATTCAAGGTGATTGTAGAAGCGTTCGATGCGTTGGTAACCACGATCGAAAATATCACCGGTCCCCCGGGCGCGGGGAGGTGGGTGGGTGACGCGGTTTTTTGTACCTCTAAAGCAGGAACCGGAGGTGAAGAAATCGTTACCTGCGCTCGTGGGAAAGCGCTGACAGGGTCGCCGTCGTCGTCGGTTCCCAGAACCGCAATAGTATCCACCTGGGTATCATCGGTCGCACCGTTAAACACCCCGGTAAAACTGCAGGTGTAAATAGCACTGGGTACAAGGATTTGCGGAACGGCACAGCTGCCCTGGCCATCCAGATCGCCGTAAACATCGTCTACCAGACTGTCCAGAGTCACTGTGTCTACGGGAGACGTGTTTTGCACAGCCAAACCAAAGGTAAAGACGCCGCCGGGAGCGGACCGCTCGCTGGGATAGGCTATTTTTCTGGCTTGAATAGAGGACGGTACGTCAATGATGATCACGGTCGCACTATCTGAATCGGTGACCGGATCACCACTGGTAACCCCGACCCCGGTAGCCGTTATGGTATCGGTGACGATGTCCCCAGGTTCACCGGGGGCCAAGCCTGCCGGCGGAACCGATGCAATAAACGCGCACAAAATAAATTCACCCGGCGCGAGGACAACGGGGGCAGTGGCTGAACAACTGCCCAGGGAAAAGACATCTCCGTATAGGTCATCAACCAAGGTATCAACTTGCACTGACTCGCTGGCGGAGGTGTTGGTGACGCGCAGTCCATAGAGGGCACTCCCTCCCGGCTCCTTCACTTGCCGCGGAAAAACTGCCTTGCTTACACTTAGGGATGGCGGCGGTGGCAATGCTGGCGCAGTTATCACCACCGTAGCCTGCGCAAAGTTATTCAAACTCTGACCGTTATCGTCAACGGCGCTGACGGTGACCGTGTCCGTCTCGCTGTCTCCATTCACCCCGCTTACCGTTGCAGTAAAACTACAATCGTAGGCCGCGCCTGGCGCAAGCACCTGCCCAACGTTGCACGTTCCACGGCCATTCAATCACCATGAATGTCATCCACTATTGACGTGAGTGTGAGTGGATCGGTCTCTGCGGAGGAATTGTCGACCCGTACAGCGAATTCCACAGAACCACCGGGCTCCGCAAGGGCTGCCGGCACCGCTGTCTTGAAGACCTGCATACTGGGAGACGGCTCTACAATAATTGGCAAGTTCAGGTTCGGATCGTAATCACACTTAGAACTCTGGCTGGGAAAAAAACTGGACGGATTCGTAGGATCGGTGCAGACGTCGGCATTAGCATTCGACGACCAGGTAATCATCCCGCTAATGTCAACGTCACCGTCACCGTCACGGTCCTCACATAGCACCGAGTCAAGGGTGACCAAGCGGTAGTTGGTGCCGTCACTGCTGCTGATATCTCCGCAGGCATCTCCATCCAGATCGCGAAACGGCCCTAGACCCGCAGTATCCGTTCCATTAAACAGCACGTCTGAGCTGGTTTGCGGTACGAACGCCGTCAGGTCGCAACTGGCTCCATCGAAGACCTCACCGCCATCGTTACCCACAAAAATGGCAAGGTCATAACGAGACCTTGCCGTGGAAGACACTCCCACAAGCGCGGTCAAAGAAATCGTCTCTCCCACGGTGCACTCACTGGGACCACCGATCAGCGTGCCCGTAACCACCAGGTCATTTGCCGAACAGAGTTGCCCATTATCCGGGTTTGGTCTCGGGGGACAGGCATCGCTTTGGGCGTGGGATACACCGGGACTGAGCAAAACAAGCGTGAAAAATACAAATGAGGCGCGGTGCCTTAAAATAAAAAACAAAAAAATAACACCTCTAGATACTCTGAATACTCTGAATACTCTGAATACTCTGAATAAAAAGTCACTGCGTATTAATTAGGGCTGAATTCGCAGACCCAGAGTCGGCCCGAGGCCAGGGATCAGCTACCGGCGCTTATTGACCGCGTTCAAAACGCAGTTGCTCGCAGTATATCTCCTCTCAATGCCCTTAAACTAGACAGAATGGAGACGCCCATCTACGCTAATAAGGTCAGCGTAAGTCTTCAACAGTAGACTGACAACAGAGCCCCGCATACAGCAGTGGACGCCACCGCAATCGAGATACTACTGCGGTGGGGGAGGTAATATGAAGGTATCAAGCAGTGACAGCCTTCGGGATCACTTCCTCCTGGCGATGCCGGGATTGGACACAGGGCTTTTCAGTGGCAGCATCACCTATATCTGTGAACACGGCGAGGCCGGTGCCATGGGCATCGTGATCAACCAGCCGCTGGACCTGTCCCTCGGGGAGATCTTCGATCATCTGGATATCACCTGCGAGGCTAGATTCCACGATCAGCCAATTCTTGCCGGCGGGCCGGTACAGATTGATCACGGTTTTGTGCTTCACCCAAAAGGTGAAAAAACCTGGGACTCTTCTCTGCGAGTTACGCCAGAGGTGCAGCTAACGACCTCCCGGGATGTGCTTAAAGCTATCGCCAAGGGAGAAGGCCCCAGCGATTTTGTCGTCGCGCTGGGTTATGCGGGCTGGTCCGCGGGTCAACTCGAAGAAGAGATAGCCAACAACAGCTGGCTGACCTTGCCCGCAGAGAAGAGCATTATTTTTGATACTGCTATCGAAGACCGGGTGGCGGCAGCGGCCGCTGCATTGGGCATCGACATGAATCTAATGAGTGCAGAGGCGGGCCACGCTTAACGTGACAAGGTCATCATCACCTCAACGAGTGCTCGCTTTTGACTACGGACTGCGCCAAATCGGCGTGGCCGTGGGGAACTCCCCTCTGGGGACAACGCAACCTCTTGCCATTCTCAAGGCCCGTGATGGTCAGCCCAATTGGGATGAGGTAGCGGCGCTGTGTAGAGAGTGGCAACCCGACCTACTGCTCATCGGAGATCCCCTCAATATGGACGGAACCGTGAGTGAGTTTGCCCAGCGCGCACGAAAGTTTGCCCGCCGCCTTGAGGGTCGCCTGGGAGTGGCAGTGGAGATGGTAGATGAGCGGCTAAGCAGTTTTGAAGTCAAACAGCAGCAAAGAGAGGCGGGGCACTCCGGAGATTACACAGAACACCCCGTGGATGATCTCGCGGCAGAGCTGATCCTTAAGGACTGGCTAGGTCAGCAGTGATCTAACGATCGACCTGAAGGTTCACAGCATTCGCATGGCTGCTGCGACGCTTATCAAACATCTTAATACCCAGACGCACTTCGTTTGCAGAGTCCGCGCAGCGTATGGCTTCCTCAGCAGTGATTTCACCGTCACAGTATTTGGCAAGCAAGGATTGATCGAGCGTTTGCATACCCTGCTCGGTGGACTTGGCCATCACCTCCTTAACCAGATGAATCTGCCCATTGCGAATATGATCCGCTATCAGAGGCGAGTTGAGCAGCACCTCCATAACGGGCACACGGCCCTCGCCGCTCGCTCGCGGTAACAACTGCTGCGCCACCATGGCGTTCAAATTCAAAGACAGGTCCATAAGTACCTGGTTGTGTCGCTCCACGGGAAAGAAACTCAATATGCGATCAATCGCCTGATTGGCGTTATTGGCGTGCAGGGTACACAGACACAAGTGCCCGGTTTCAGCAAAGGTTAAGGCGTGCGCCATAGTTTCCGCCGATCGTACCTCACCAATGAGAATCACATCTGGCGCCTGGCGCAAAGCGTTTTGCAGGCCCATCTCAAAAGTCTCGGTATCAATACCGATCTCGCGCTGAGTAATCAGACAGCCCGCATGATCATGTACAAATTCGATGGGGTCTTCGACGGAGAGTATATGGCCGCGGCTATAACGGTTTCGGTGTCCCACCATCGCGGCAAGCGACGTAGACTTACCGGTACCGGTGCCTCCCACAAAAATGACCAAACCACGCTTTGCCATGGCAAGCTCGGTCACGATGGGCGGTAAGCCCAAGTCACCGATGCGCGGAATTTCGTCTTTTATGCGACGAAGGACCAGACCATCCTGCCCCCGTTGAACAAAAGCGCTGGCCCGGAACCGTCCGTGCTCCTCGGAGTGCACTGCATAATTACACTCTTTGTGGCGCTCAAACTCCTCCTCCTGTGCAGGTGACATGGTCTCCCGCACCAGGGCTCGCACCTGTTCGTCGCTAAGCCCCTCTTTGGAAATTGCGTGGATTTCACCATCGACCTTTATGGAGGGGGCCGCTCTGGCAGTGATAAAACCGTCCGACGCATCGGCCTCTACCATCTTGGCTAACAGTTCATCAATGTGCATGAGCGAGGCTCCTTCGGCTATTTTGGTGATCAGCGTCTTGGGGAATCTGCGTGATCTAGAAATTCTCCGGCATACGGGCTTTCTCCCGCGCGACATCGCGGGAAACAATCCGCTTGTCGACCAGCTCCTTGAGACACTGATCCATCGTCTGCATACCCACGGCCTGGCCGGTCTGAATCGCGGAGTACATCTGCGCGACTTTGTCTTCACGGATAAGGTTGCGTATCGCCGAGGTCGCACGCATGATTTCGTGCGCTGCGACACGCCCACCGGCAGTGCGCTTCATGAGGGTTTGGGACACCACGGCCTGCAGTGACTCAGACAGCATTGAACGCACCATGGACTTTTCAGCAGCGGGGAAAACGTCAATTACGCGGTCAATAGTTTTGGCGGCTGACGTGGTATGCAGGGTACCAAACACGAGGTGTCCGGTTTCCGCTGCTGTGAGCGCAAGCCTAATAGTCTCCAGGTCACGCATCTCGCCCACCAGAATGATATCGGGGTCTTCTCGTAAAGCGCTGCGCAGGGCCTCGGCAAAGCCTAGGGTGTCACGATGCACTTCCCGTTGGTTCACCAGACACTTGCGGCTCTCGTGAACAAATTCGATCGGATCCTCAATGGTGAGAATGTGCTCATACTTGTTGTCGTTTATGAAATCGACCATCGCCGCGAGGGTAGTGGACTTTCCTGAACCGGTGGGCCCCGTTACCAGCACCAAACCCCGGGGCATCATGCTGATGTCCCGAAACACCTGACCCATCCCCAGATCTTCCATAGTAAGAACCTTGGAAGGAATGGTTCTAAACACACCACCCGCACCGCGATTCTGATTGAAAGCATTAACCCGGAAGCGCGCTACACCGGGAACTTCGAAAGAAAAGTCTGTCTCCAGAAACTCTTCAAAGTCCTTCCGCTGCTTATCGTTCATGATGTCGTAGATGAGATCATGAACCTGCTTGTGCTCAAGGGGTGGCAGATTAATTCGTCGTACATCGCCATCGACACGAATCATTGGCGGCAGGCCAGCGGATAGGTGCAAATCCGAGGCTCCCTGTTTGGCGCTGAACGCCAGCAGTTCCGTAATATCCATAAGCCGCCCGTACACTCCCTTGTTGTTCTTTAAGTGTTGGTCTTTAGGTTCCATCCTTCGATTTGCAGCTTCGCAAATATGGCAGATGGCCCTCAACGATTATGTCGCTGCACGCTAGCTCAGCTAACATAGCGTCATGAACAACGAACCTATCCCCGGCAATATAGCAAAGGTGCTCCAGCAGGTAAGTAGTGCGGTGGAAAAATACCAGCGCACCCCCGGGAGCGTTCGCGTCATGGCGGTGAGTAAAACCCAGCCCGCAGAAGCGGTTCGCAGCGCCGCGAGCGCGGGCCTCACAGACTTTGGTGAGAACTACCTTCAGGAAGCGCTCGAGAAAATCGACGCCTGCGGGGACTTAGAGCTTACCTGGCACTTCATAGGGCCCATCCAATCCAACAAGACACGAGCCATTGCGGCTAACTTTGACTGGGTTCACAGCGTTGACCGGGAAAAGCTGCTGCGAAGACTCAGCGAGCAGCGGGATCCGTCACGGTTACCCCTAAACATCTGCATACAGGTAAACGTTTCCGGAGAAGACAGCAAATCCGGTGTTGCTCCCCAGGAGCTACCCTCTCTCCTCTCCCTTGGCGCGCGACTACCCAATCTACGCTTGCGGGGTCTGATGGCAATTCCTGCACCCGCAGAGGATTTTGCAGCCCAAAAACAGGCTTGCGATGTTCTCGCCTCGTTGTTTTTAGAAGCGCAGCAAGAACACCCCTCGCTGGATACCCTGTCCATGGGTATGTCGGCGGATCTTGAAGCCGCAATCGCATCGGGCAGCACACTGGTACGCATTGGCACAGCAATCTTTGGTGCCCGGCAAAGATGAAGCGCCGGGTGATCAGGATGTATACTGCTTCGCCTTAATTCATAGCTTCCAGGGCAAATCCGTGAGCGGTTTTACCACGGCATTTATCGGTGCCGGCAACATGTCCCGCAGCATTATCGGCGGATTGATCGCAGCCGGCGTTGATGCCGACTCCATCAGTGCCAGCAATCCCGGCGAGGGACCCTTCGAGGAGCTCCGAAGACTGGGTCTCACTCGTTTGGCCCACAGCAATCTCAGCGTCGCCGAGGCCGCGGATGTCGTGGTTCTGGCAGTTAAACCGCAACTGATGCGCGAGGTCTGCGAAGAACTCGCCGCCGTGATTCGCGAAGATCAACTGGTGGTATCCGTCGCCGCGGGAGTCGCAGCAGACAGCCTGCATCAGTGGCTTGGCGGGAAAGCAGAGCTTGTTCGCTGCATGCCCAACACGCCGTCACAGCTGGGCGAGGGTGCCAGCGGCTTGTTTGCCCGGGCATCGGTGAGCGCAGTCAACAGACAACGAGCAGAGGACATTATGCGGGCGGTGGGCCTCATCCGATGGGTTGAGGAGGAGTCGCTCTTACATGCGGTTACTGCAGTTGCCGGGTCAGCACCCGCCTATTTCTTTCAGTTTATGGAAGCGATGATTGCAGAAGCCCAGCGCATGGGTCTGGATGAGGAGAGCGCGCGTACATTGTGTGCTCAAACCTGCATCGGTGCGGGTCGCATGCTCGCGGTAGGAGATGTGAGCGCTGCGGAGCTCCGACGCCGCGTTTGCAGCCCTAACGGCACGACGGAACGCGCGGTAGCGGCGTTCAGTGCTGCGGGCATCGACAAGATAGTGAGCAAAGCCATGCAGGATTGTTATGCACGGTCCGAAGAGATAAGCCGGGAGCTGTCCTGAAGCGCCAGGGCCTCAAGCGAGAGCAATAAGACTTGCCTCAGTAGAATCACAATCAGCGGAAGACTATGAACGCATTTAACGAAATCGCCATCTACCTGATCCAAACGGTTCTGGGTATCTATCTGCTGATCATGCTCATGCGCTTTGTCCTGCAGCTGTCTCTGGCTGATTTTTACAATCCCATCTGCCAGTTCCTGGTGCGCGCAACCAACCCTCTCGTGGTTCCGCTAAGGCGCCTTATACCCGCGCGAGGCCGGCTTGATTTTGCATCCTTTGTCCTGGCGATCGTGATACAGCTAGTGGGCATTCTGGCCATGCTACTGCTCAACGGCATCGGATTACCCCCCGTAAGCCTGCTGCTGGCGTGGTCTGCAGTAAGCGTGATCGGGCTGCTGGTTAAGATTTACTTCTTTGCGCTGCTGGGCATGATTATTCTGAGCTGGATTGCGCCGGGCACCTCCAATCCCGCCGCGTATCTCATGTTTCAAATCACAGAACCAGTGATGGCGCCCTTTAGGCGTATGCTTCCGTCTATGGGCGGCATGGATTTTTCACCGATACTGGTTTTTATCATTATCAATATTGTGCAAATTGCCTTGCGAAACTTCGCAGCGGGTCTGGGTCTGCACCCGGCGCTGGTCATGGGTATCTAAGGTCGGAAATGCCCCGTGCAGGAAAACTCCCTCGGCATTGTTAGTCCCCGCGTTGAGCACTTCCAGGAGCCGCTCACATTTTCCTGTGGGCGCAAGCTGGCAAGCTATGAGCTGATTTTTGAGACCTACGGCGAGCTTAACTCTGACGCCAGTAACGCCATTCTCATTTGTCATGCGCTCTCGGGACATCACCACGCTGCGGGCTTTCACGATGAACATGAGCGCAAGCCCGGATGGTGGGATGCCTGTATCGGCCCGGGGAAACCCATTGATACGCGACGCTTTTTTGTCGTGTCCCTGAACAACCTCGGTGGTTGTCATGGCTCCACGGGTCCCACAAGCGAGAACCCCGAGACCGGAGAAGCATTTGGACCGGACTTCCCTCAACCGCAGGTCGACGACTGGGTAGATGCTCAGGCACGCTTGGCAGATCGTTTGGGAATCAATTGCTGGGCGGCTGTGGTAGGTGGCAGCCTAGGTGGCATGCAGGCCATGGCCTGGTCTCTGCGCTATCCCGAGCGTCTGCGCCACTGCATCGTTATTGCCGCAGCAATGAAACTCAGCGCCCAGAACATCGCCTTCAATGAAATCGCCCGCCGGGCGATCATGTCTGACCCGGGTTTTGCAGAGGGATACTATCTCCGCGATGGAACCCAACCTACTCAAGGCCTCGCACTGGCGAGAATGGTCGGCCATATTACCTATCTTTCGGATGACGCCATGGCCGCTCGATTCGGCCGGGAGCTTCAGCCCAGCAATCCAGAGGACTCAAACCCTGATGCCCCCCAGTTTCAGATAGAGAGTTATCTGCGTTACCAAGGGCAACAGTTTTCATCGGTATTTGATGCCAACACTTATGTGCTCATGACCCGGGCGCTGGATCAGTTCGATCTGGCTGCGGCCTATGGGGGTGACGCGGTGGCGGCATTCGCTCAGGCGCGTTGTGACTATCTGGTGCTGTCCTTCTCCACAGACTGGCGATTTTCGCCGGCGCGCTCGCGGGAGATTGTCGATGCGCTGCTGGCAGCAGAACGACCGGTGAGCTATGCCGAGATCGAAGCGGATGAGGGACACGATGCGTTTCTGCTGCCCATTCCGCGCTATCTCGCCGTGCTCGATGCTTACCTGCAGCGGGTGCAGGCCTGATGCGTCAGGATCTCACGCATATCCTACGCTGGATAAAATCCGGCGCCAGCGTGCTCGACCTCGGCTGCGGGGACGGCGAGTTTCTGGCTTTAATTCAAGAACAACGCCGCGCTCGAGTAATGGGCATCGAAATTGATCCCGACGCGATTACCGCGGCGATGGGTCGAGGTCTTAACATCATTGAGCAAAACCTCGATGGTGGTTTGGCAAATTTCCCCGACCATAGTTTTGACATGGTAGTAATGGCGCATGCGCTACAAGCGGTGCAGTTCCCGGATCAGGTGTTGGAAGAAATGCTGCGTGTGGGTCGGGAATGCGTAGTCACCTTTCCTAACTTCGGTCAGTGGCGAAGCCGTTTACACCTGGCAACCCGGGGGCGCATGCCCGTGTCACGATTTATGCCCTACAGCTGGTATGACACGCCCAATATCCATTTTTGTACGGTCAGGGATTTCGAAACGCTATGTAAGCAGCGCGGCATTCGTATTCTGGGTCGAGACATGATTGGCGGCGACGACCGCGGCACAGCGCTGGCGCGCCGCTGGCCTAATCTTTTTGCAACCACCGCGATTTACCACATAAGCCGATGACCACGATGAATACCTTGAACATCACCAACCGTCTCTTTGCACTCCGCAGGTGGCTAACGCCACTGGGGGTCTTTTGCCTGCTTATTAGCGGATCAGCGCAGGCGCAACTCTCCGAACGATTCGGCCCCTATGAGTTGCACTACAGCGTTGTAAACACAACGTTCATTGAACCCGCTGTGGCTGATCAGTATGGCCTTGCGCGAGGAAGCCGAAGGGCCATTATCAATCTATCGCTGAGAGAGCACCTGGAAGACGGCAGTACCGTCGCGCGGGAAATGGACCTCCAGGGACGTAGCTGGGACCTTACCCAGGCGCAGGTCAATTTTGATTTTATTGAAGTGCGTGAAGGGCCCGCGCTGTACTACATCGGTGAATTTAAGTTTATCAATCGGGAATGGCGTTTCTTTGAACTTAACTTCACTCCCGAGGGATCAGAAGAAGCCTTCAGTTTTGAGCTCAAGAAGCAGATGTATATCAATGACTGAAGCTGTTCAAGAAGCATCCAGCCTTGCTGGCGACATCGTGGTTGCCAGCGGTAATCAAGGAAAGGTCTCGGAACTGGCAAGACTCTTTGGACAGCTGCCCGTTACGCTGCGTCCCCAGTCTCAGTTCAGCGTCACCCCTGCCGAGGAGACGGGACTGACCTTTGTGGAGAATGCGATTCTCAAAGCGCGGGCCGTTGCAGCGCAGACGGGACTACCAGCGCTGGCGGACGATTCCGGCCTGGAAGTGGATGCGCTGCTGGGTGCTCCGGGAGTGCGTTCCGCCCGCTACGCCGAGGGTAGTGACGGCGATGATGAAGCCAACAAGAGCAAACTGCTCAAGACCATGAAAGATGTTCCCGATGGCGCTCGTCAGGCGCGCTTTCATTGCGTGCTAGTGCTTTTAAAGCACCCCGAAGACCCGGTCCCTCTGATTGCTCAAGGGCGCTGGGAAGGCATTATTCTCCGGGAGCCCCGGGGCGAAGGTGGCTTCGGATACGACCCTCTCTTCTTTGTCCCCAGCCACAACGTAAGTGCAGCAGAGCTGGAGCCCGCAGTGAAAAACGCAATCAGCCATCGCGGGCTCGCCGCCGCGGACATGCTAGCGCTCCTTGGCCAGGGCTGATTCGGCGTATTGGGATGAAAGCCCCCCAGCTTGGTCTCTACATTCACATTCCCTGGTGTGAGCGAAAGTGCCCCTACTGTGATTTTAACTCCCACGAAGCTCTGAAAATCCCCGAGGCCGCCTACACCGACACACTGATTGCGGACCTGCTTGAAGAAACAAGAGACCAGCGACGGGAGATACAGACCGTATTTATAGGCGGCGGAACCCCCAGCCTGTTCAGTGTAGAGGCCATCGGCCGGATCATGGAGGCCGTGCGAAGCGCCGGACTGGCGGCAGAGGCCGAGGTCACCATGGAGGCTAATCCCGGCAGTGTCGAAACAAGCCGTCTCCAGGGTTACGCTCAGGCAGGGGTCACGCGGTTTTCTCTGGGAATCCAAAGCTTTAATGATCGATGCCTGCAGGCGCTTGGCCGAGTTCACAACAACGACATGGCGCGACAGGCCGTTGCGGCCGCCAAGACCTCCGGCGCAGCAAGCTACAACATTGACCTCATGCACGGACTTCCGGAACAGAATCTCGAGCGAGGCCTCGACGATATTGGCAACGCTCTTTCTCTGGCACCACCCCATCTCTCCTGGTACCAGCTCACCATCGAAGCGAATACGCGCTTTTACTCACATCCACCACAACTACCCTCAGAGTCTATTCTCGGCAGTCTCGAAGAGGAGGGCGCGCGCGTACTCAGCGCGGCGGGATATCAGCGCTACGAAGTGTCCGCCTGGGCGCAGCCGGGACAGGAGTGTCAGCACAATCTCAACTACTGGCGCTTTGGAGACTACATGGCAATTGGTGCCGGCGCCCACGGAAAACTGAGCACCGAGGAGGGTCAGGTTTTTCGCTATGCCAAAACCCGACAACCCGACGACTATCTTGCCACGGGAGGTATCCAGCGCCGGGGGATACGGATACTCGATAAAACTGATCGTCAGGGTGAGTTTATGCTCAATGCTCTGCGACTCACCGAGGGTTTTAGCCTAGCATTGTTCGAGGCACGCACAGACCTGAACCCCCAACAAATTGACGCCAAGGTCAGCGAGCTTGTGGATCGCGGATTGCTAAGAAAAAATCAGGAACAGATACAAACAACGGCGCTTGGACGACGATTTTTGGACGATGTCGTTGCCGCATTCTTCGCCGAACCCGGTGAATGAGTTCTAGCTTCCCGACGGACGGCGATACAGCAGGTCCCACACACCGTGACCCAGGCGCTGACCGCGGAGCTCAAACTTGGTGAGCGGGCGCTCCTCGGGCCGAGGCACATAGCCGCCATCGCTGGCGCAGTTTTCTAAAGACGAACAGTCGTTGAGCACCTCGAGCATATGCTCGGCGTAGGGCTCCCAGTCGGTGGCAAGATGGAGCACCCCGCCAGGACCCAAACGGCTAACCAGAAGCTCTGTGAACGCGGGTTGAATCAAACGACGTTTGTTGTGGCGCTTTTTGTGCCAGGGGTCAGGAAAAAATATCTGTATGCGCTGCAAGGAATTAGGGGCAATACAGTGCTCTAGTACCTCCACCGCATCATGGCACATTGCGCGAACATTACTGAGTTCATGTTCCTGCACACCGTGGAGGAGGCGGCCCACACCCGGCCGATGAACCTCGACACCGAGATACTGCGCAGCAGGATTCGCAGCGGCCATATCCAGGAGGGATTGCCCCATGCCAAAGCCAATCTCCAGCACCCGCTCGCCGGCACCACCAAAGATTTCATCAAAATCCAGAAGCTCGGGGCGATAATCTATACCCCAGAGAGACCAGCCCTCGTCAAAGCCTCGCTGCTGCGCTTCGGTCATTCGTCCGGCGCGCAGTACAAAGCTCTTGATGCGCCGCTCAGGATTCGGCGAGCTATCCGTCACAGAGTCACTGGCCCAGCAACTGCCAACCCGCGGCGGCCAGACAGGACCAGCCGGCAATAAAGGCAAGGCCGCCCAGCGGCGTTATCGCTCCCAACCAGCGCAGCCCCGTAAAGCTCAAAATATAAAGGCTTCCGGAGAACAGCAAAATACCAAGAACGAACAGGAAAACGCTGGACTTAAGGAGTATAGAAGCCGGGAATTGCGCGAGCATCAATCCTGCGATGAGCAGAGCTAAGCTGTGATAGAACTGGTATTGAACGGCGGTTTCAAAAACACCGAGAGAATAGGCATCGAAACGGTCGCGAAGGGCATGAGCACCAAACGCGCCAAAGGCAACGCTTAACAAGCCTCCAAGGGCCCCTAAGAAGAATCCAAGCTGTGCCATTTCAAACCCGGGCGCCAAAGCGCCTCTGCGTCTTAAGGGGCTATCAGGCGACCAGGACCTGACGAATTTTCTTCATCGCGGCCTGTTCGAGCTGCCGAATACGCTCAGCCGACACATCGTACTCTGCTGCGAGTTCATGCAGCGTCGCCTTGTCGTCAGTGAGCCAACGCTGGGCGAGGATATTCCGACTGCGTTCATCGAGCTCGGCAATCGCTGCATGAAGCTGCGCCTGACTGCCGGCCTGCCACTCACTGTTTTCGACATCGATAGCCGGATCTGCGGACTGATCTTCGAGATAGTACTGCGGTGCCTGCCAGCCCTCTTCGTCGTCAGCGCCTACGGGAGCGTCAAAGGCCACATCATGACTGCTCAGTCGTCCCTCCATACGGTGGACCTCCTGAACATCGACACCTAAATCGTTCGCTACGGCTTCAGCCTCGTCAGCACTTAGCCAAGACAAGGTCTTCTTCTGACCGCGAAGATTAAAGAATAGCTTGCGCTGCGCCTTGGTTGTTGCAATTTTCACGATGCGCCAGTTGCGCAAAATGTACTCGTGTATCTCGGCCTTAATCCAGTGCACCGCAAAGGACACCAAACGAACGCCTTTGGTCGGATCAAAGCGCTTCACCGCTTTCATCAAACCGACGTTGCCCTCTTGAATCAGATCCGCTTCTGCGAGCCCGTAACCCCGGTAACTGCGCGCAATGTGCGCCACAAAACGCAGGTGCGACATCACCAGCTCGCGGGCGGCCTGTACGTCACCGTCGTAAAATAGCTTCTCTGCCAGCTCATGCTCACGCTCGGCACTGAGAACCGGAACCCGGGCCACTGCCTGCACGTAGGCGGCCAGGTTTGCACCGGGCACCATCTGGTCAACAGCCAACATTTGCGTGCCGGGTACCGACGCCATGGCAACGTCGTCATCGCTTGTCATTGCTGTCGTTGAAGATATCGTCATTAGTTCTGTCACGGTCTGCTCCATAACGGGGAACGGATTCTAGCACTCTCAGTATTAGAGTGCTAAATCCAGGAAAGTTCCCTTAAATCCGTTATCTATACGATTTTGTTATAACGCTGGATCAGCTAATCACCGTGGTTCTATGGCCTTAAGGTGCCGCGCCACCGCCAGCCAGGCACCGGCGAGCCCCAATATCGCGCCCAACAGTACCAGTTGCAGGCTATTCACGAGTCCCAGGCCCTGCAGCACGAAGCTGCTTTGATAGGCCGCGGACAGGGCATTCACCGGCGATGCGAGCAGGAATGTCCCCAAGGCGACCAAAATGGCTGCCACGGCGCCGCCTCCCAGACCAAACCACAGCCCGGCGTACAGCAGAGGCCGGCGTACGAAGGCGTCACTACCACCCACCAACTTTACGATGACGATCTCATCCCTGCGGCTCTCAATGGCCAGTCGGATGGTATTACCCAAGACCAAAACCACTGCAACAAGAAGAAGCGCTGCCAACAGCTGCACCGCCCTGCGCCCCAGGGTCATCAGCGATTGAAGCCGTTGTAGCCACAAGGTATCCAGTAGTGCTTCCTGAACCGCCGGGAGAGATTCCAACTCCTCACGCAGAAGACCCAGCGCCTCGGGCGATGCCGCTACCGGCACCACCAACAGGAGATGGGGTAAAGGGTTATCCGCAAGCCCCTGGGCGAGTTCTCCCATACCCGACCGCTCGACAAACTCTGCGAGCGCCCGGTCTCGGTCGAGGAACTCTGTACTTTGAACATCATCGCGCTGCGCGAGGCTTAGGGCCAGGCTGCGTGCATCATCGGCCTGCGCATCAGCCTGCAGAAACAGCGAGAGCTGCGCGGGACGATCCAGCTGGTCACCCAGTTGAGACACATTGTCCAACACCACCCAAAGGCCACTGGGCAGCGCAATCGCAATGCCGATAACCAACCAGGTCATGCAACTGGATACCGGCTGTTGGAGTACTTTTGCCAGGCTGTCGGCGGCAGACTGACTGTGATGCCGACGCCAACCACGCCAACGCTCCGTCCAGCGGATTTTGCGAGGCCGCGCGTTACCCGCTGCAGACCTTGCCGCGTTACGGGACATCAATAGACACCCCGGGAGACGTCAGTCGCCCGTCCTTTAAGGTAAGAATGCGATGTCGCAAACGCGAGATGAGCGCCAGATCATGGCTCGCAATCAATACCGTGACGCCCACTCTACTGAAGTCCACAAACAACTGCATAATCTCCGCAGACAGCTCTGGGTCCAGGTTTCCCGTCGGTTCATCCGCTAAAAGTATAGAGGGACGACCGACCACGGCGCGCGCAATTCCTACACGCTGCTGTTCCCCCCCGGAAAGACTCAGAGGCATAGATTGCACGCGATCGAGTAAACCCACCTTATCCAGAGCTGCGTTGACCCGACGATCGATGTCGCGGTACTCAAAACCGGCGATCTGCAGTGGCAGTGCCACATTGTCGAACACCGGCCGATCCATGAGCAGCTTGTGGTTTTGAAAAACGACGCCGATGGACTGTCGGTGCCGGGGAATGCTGCGGCGACTGAATTTACTCAGGTCTGCACCACCAACGACCACGCGACCCCGACTTGGCCTCTCCATGAGCATAATCAGTCGTAAGAGCGTGCTTTTGCCCGCGCCGGAATGCCCGGTGAGGAATACCAGCTCTTCCGGGTCTATGGAAAAGCTGACTTCGCGCAGCGCATCATGGCTGTTGTCGTAGCGTTTACTAACGCGCTCGAAACTGATCATGGCTCACTCAATCGCGGTCAAACAACGCCTGAATAAACTCTTCGGCAACAAAAGGCCGAAGGTCCAGAGCAGACTCCCCAACACCAATGAATCGAATCGGCAGACCCAGCCGCCGTGCAATGGCAAAGATAACCCCACCCTTTGCCGTGCCATCAAGCTTGGTCAGTGTCAGCCCTGTCACGCCCACCGCCTCTCGAAACTGTGCAGCTTGCGTCAGCGCATTCTGTCCCGTCCCCGCGTCCAGAACGAGCATGACCTCGTGAGGTGCCTGCGGATTGAGCTTGCCCATCACCCGCACCACTTTACTGAGCTCATCCATAAGGTGGCTCTTATTGGATAAGCGGCCCGCCGTATCCGCGATAAGCACATCGACACCCCGCGCGGTGGCTGCCTGCAGCGCGTCGTAAATCACCGAGGCGCTATCCGCACCGGTATGCTGGGCAATCACCGGCACATCGTGGCGTTCACCCCAGTGCTGCAACTGCTCTACTGCCGCAGCGCGAAAAGTGTCTCCAGCGGCGAGCATCACCGAGCGGCCCTCTTCCTGAAAACGTCGCGCCAACTTGCCGATGGTGGTGGTTTTCCCCACGCCGTTAACACCTACCATCAGGATGACAAAAGGCGTCCCGACGCTGACATCCAGACTCTTTTCGCAAGGCTGCAAGATGCTTTGTAATTCATCGCGAAGACCCTGCATGAGCGCCTCAGGATCAGAAAGCTCCTTTCGCGATACCCGTTCCGTAAGATGAGTAATGATCTCGGTGGTTGCCTCGATGCCCACATCCGCCATGAGAAGCTGCGACTCCAGCTCCTCCAGCAAGTCCGCATCAATAGTCTTGCGGCCCAAAAAGAGGTTGCCAAAGCCAGCGGCTAGGCTATCGCTGGTGCGCCCCAGGCCGCGCTTCAGGCGCCCAAAAAAGCCTGGCGCCGTCGCGCTTTCATCGTCCTGAGCAGGCGCTTCCGCATCAACCGTAGGCTCCGGGGGTATCGGCGACGAGGCCTCGACTTCGGCCACTTCGGGCTTGGATTTAAAAAACTTCATGACTAAAACGTTCGACTCAGGCGTGTGTTGTCTTCAGGTGTCTATCGTATCATCGCGGGGATTGGCGCTGCGATGGGAGTCGCTTCTTGGGAGCAACAAAAGGCACAGGTAAGCTTCGGATTATCGCTGGCGAATGGCGCGGCAGAAAACTGCCGGTGGCGGACATTCCCGGCCTTCGTCCCTCCACGGACCGAATTCGGGAGACGGTGTTTAACTGGCTTGCTCCGGAGATAGCGGGAGCTCGTTGTCTGGATCTGTTTGCCGGCACCGGTGCTCTGGGTCTCGAAGCGCTGTCGCGGGGCGCCATGGATTGCCAGTTCGTTGAGTGTCACCCACAGGCGGCCACCTTGCTTAAACAGGCGCTACTCACCTTGAATGCGACGCCCCGGGGTAAAGTGCATCATCAGGACGCCACGCAGTATCTAGGTAACAGCGAGGCATCGGGCTTTGATCTTCTGTTCCTGGATCCACCTTTTGCCAGCGACCTGCTGGACCAGGTGTTAGCGCAACTGTGTGACTACCCCTATCTAAACCCAAAGGCGCTTGTTTATGTGGAGTACGCGCCATCGCAGAGTCCGCAGTTTCCGCGTAACTGGGAGCAGTACCGAAGTAAAAGCAGCGGTGGCGTAGTCTACGAGCTTTATCGGCTCCCGGGGCGGTGATTGAGAGCTCGAGAGCGATTGTTTAGTATCCCCTATCTTCTGGACCCGGGAACACGCTGTGGACAACCGAACTGTTATTTATCCCGGGACCTTCGATCCCATCACCAATGGTCACATTGATTTAGTCGAACGCGCTTCGAAGTTGTTTGACCGGGTCGTGGTCGCCATCGCTTTTAGCGAGAAAAAAACGCCGCTCTTTAGTCTGGAAGAACGCGTCGCACTCTGCTCGGAAAGCCTGTCGGCGTTCAAAAACGTCGAGGTGAAGGGGTTTAGCAATCTACTCACGGACTTTGCGATCAGCGAAAATGCCCGCTGTGTGTTGCGTGGACTTCGCGCAGTGGCGGATTTTGAATACGAGTTTCAGCTCGCGAATATGAACCGTGCGCTGTATCCGGAGTTTGAAAGTATTTTTCTTACACCCAGCGAGCACTTGTCGTATATATCGTCGTCACTGGTTCGGGAAATCGCCAGCTTACAGGGCGATATCACACCGTTTGTGCCCACCAACGTCAGCGCCGCCTTAGCGCTAAAGTTTCCGCAAAACACCTAGGCATCCAGCATTCGGGCGACCCCTGGGGCCGCACGGCGTGCTCGAACGCTACTGCTCTTGAGCGGCGGCTTCCTCGGCGTTCTCTTCTTTGCGCTGTCGGCGACGCTCGACGTCCTTATAGCTATATCCAGATACCCGGCAGCCAAGACAGCGCACAAAGGTTTCTTTCGCCGGACCTAACACCAGACTCTCTGCCGACTCGGATACGGAGCCCGCAAGCGCGGTAAACGGCAGCGAGACAATAAAAGCCGCACCACCCACCGCTGTCATAACCAGACCGATTGGCCGCGCGACCACAAGATCGCCGGCCATGGCGAAACCATTGGGTTTTTCATCGATAGAGCTTTGCGCAAATCCTGAGGGCGCCAACATTAAGGCGACGAGGAGCAAAGCGATTTGACGTTTTACTTGCGATACCTGAGCTAACACGTTGTTTCCTCCGCAATAGGGGCTCACTAAGCCCGGGTCAAGTGTACCCAGATCAACGCTGGCAGGCTATGCAATAAACACTGGCTCGTTGCCCGATGACTTTGTCCCGTAGCTGCGTCCCACAGCCCTTGCAGGGCTCGCCCGAGCGGCCATAAACGTACAGCTGCTGCGCGAAGTAACCCGGCTTGCCATCACCCCCTACAAAGTCTCTTAGGGTAGTTCCACCCTGCGCTATGGCGTTAGTAAGTACTTGCTTTATATGCGCTGACAAGAGCTCATAGCGAGCCTCTGAGACGCGCTTTGCGGCTCGGTCCGGGCGTATTCCTGCGAGGTATAGAGCTTCACTGGCGTAAATATTACCGACACCAACAACCGTAGCTCCGTCCATGATGAACGGTTTTATGGCGACTTTTCGTCCACGGGAAAGCTCGAAGAGACGTTTGCCATCGAAGTCCTCGGATAAAGGCTCAGGACCCAGTTTGTCCAGAGGTGTGAGCTCAGCACCGGCTTCAAACCACTGAAAACTGCCAAAGCGTCTGGGATCGTTGTAGCGCAGCACTGCGCCGTTATTGAGCTCAATATCAATATGATCGTGTTTTGCGGGCGTCTGAGGAGAGAGGAGGACCCGCAGCGACCCTGACATACCTAAATGCACTAGCAAGGTTCCGCGATCCATGCGAAACAGCAGGTACTTTGCCCGACGCTCCAGTGTCCGGATGCGTTGTCCCTGCAGAATCTCCGGCAGTGCCGTAGGTACCGGCCAGCGCAAGCGCGTATCCCGAAGCACCACGGAGTGCACCCGCTGTCCTTCGCTGTAAGCACATAAACCGCGGCGAGTCGTTTCGACCTCAGGTAGTTCAGGCATTAATTCAGGGCTCCCTAATCAGACCCTTGGGCATTCATTCGACGGCTTCCATTGTGGCCATAAGAGGAGCAGACACAAAAAACCCCGGCAGTTGCCAGGGTTCTTAAAAGCCGTGCCCGGATAACGGCACAGAGCGCAGGCAAAGCCTTACTTGATTTTGGCTTCTTTATACATCACGTGCTTGCGTGCAACGGGATCGTATTTTTTCATTTCCAGCTTATCGGGGGTGGTGCGCTTGTTCTTGTCCGTGGTATAGAAATGCCCGGTACCCGCGCTGGAGTTCATGCGAACTTTTTCTCTCATGATGCTGCCTCTCTAGATCTTTTACAGTGAGTCGCGTTACGTACTCAGACTTTTTCGCCACGTGCGCGGATTTCACCCAGCACAGTGTCGATACCTTTTTTGTCAATAATGCGCATGCCTTTGCTTGAGACGCGCAGACGCACGAAGCGCTTCTCCGACTCAACCCAGAAGCGGTGCTGGTGCAGATTAGGCAGGAACCGGCGACGGGTACGGTTCTTTGCGTGAGATACGTTATTACCGGTGACCGGACGCTTACCGGTGACCTGACAGACTCTGGCCATGATTTCCTCGCTGGACCCGAGCTGCAAAGCGCCATCTATGGCTACTCACTCAGGCAAAAGCACTAAATTTCAATAAGTTACGCGGTTTGGAGGTGGCTCCCCACTTCGCGGAGCGCGACTTTATACCAGAAGCACCTCCATCGGGCAAGCAACGACGACGCAAAAAACACCCGTCCCGGCTGAGATTAAAGCAAGCCGGATTCCGCAAAAGAGTAGCAATCACCTCTTCCAACGATCACATGATCAAGGACCCGCACGTCCACCAGTGCCAGAGCGTCACGCAGACGCTGGGTAATACGACGGTCAGCGCTTGATGGCTGGGAAAGGCCCGACGGATGGTTGTGGGCAAGAATAACGGCCGCTGCACGATACTGGAGTGCGCGAACGACGACTTCTCGTGGATACACCGCAGCGCCATCCAGCGTACCCAAAAACACATCCTCACAACAAAGGAGCCGATGCTGGGAATCGAGAAACAAACAGCAGAAAACCTCCCTTGCGCGCGTGCCCAGATGATATTGCAGAAACTTGCGCGTCCTTTCGGGACTGGTCATTACGTCCCGCTGTGTAAGGGGCTGTAAAGCGCAACGGCGAGCCACTTCCAGTGCTGCCAGCAAGCGTGACACGGTGGCGGGGCCGAGCCCCGGTTCTGCCAGCAGGACCTGTCGTTCTGCGCTTAGCAGCCCGGCAAGCCCATCTGAGCGGCTAAGCAAGGTGGCCGCATACCCTGTCATGCAGCCAAGCGTGCTATTGCGGCGCAGTAGCACCGTGAGTAGCTCCGCATCCGACAGCGAAGCGGGGCCCCGATCCAACAGTTTGCTACGCGCCGAATCCCCGCGCGATGATCCACAACATGACATGACCCACCCCTCCCTGGGTGTACAGTTTCTGCCTCGGCTCGTGTCTTCCGGGGGCGCAAATGGTATCGTCTGGCTCGCCTTATTTTCCCAAGGTACCCAAGCTAATGGGACATCTAAACAATCGTCGGGTGCTTTTGGCGGTTTGCGGCGGAATCGCCGCTTACAAGTCAGCAGAACTCGTGCGCAAGCTTCAGGATTGTGGCGCCGAAGTCCGCGTCATCATGACCCGTGGTGCGCAGGAGTTCATCACACCGCTAACACTGCAGGCTCTCTCGGGCCACACCGTGCACCACAGCCTTCTCGATGAAGAGGCTGAACGGGGCATGGGGCACATCGAGCTCGCACGCTGGGCGGACCTGATGCTCATCGCACCCGCCACCGCGGACTGCATTGCACGGCTGACGGCAGGTCGAGCAGACGATCTGTTGACTACCGTCGCACTGGCGACCGCAGCACCGATGCTATTGGCGCCGGCGATGAACCAGCAGATGTGGAAAGACCCTGCGACACAAAACAATCTGGCGGTCCTCGCGGAACGAGGAATGCACTTTGCGGGCCCGGACAGTGGTGAGCAGGCCTGTGGTGATATCGGACCAGGACGCATGCTGGACCCGATATTGATCACTGAGCATGCAGCCTCGCTGCTTGAAAGCGGCGTTTTAGCGGGGCAAGTGGTAGTCATAACCGCGGGGCCCACCCAGGAAGCTCTGGACCCCGTGCGATACATCTCCAATCACTCCTCGGGCAAGATGGGCTATGCCCTGGCTCGCGCTGCGATAGACGCAGGCGCGACCGTTCATCTAGTGTCGGGTCCCGTCGCCCTGTCGGTGCCGGATCACGTCACTCGACACTCGGTGACAAGCGCACAGGAGATGCTCGAAAGTTGCATGGGATTGCTCAACAACTGCGATATTTTTATCGGCTGTGCCGCAGTCGCGGACTATCGGCCGGTATCCATGGCCGAACAAAAAATCAAGAAGTCTGAAGAAGAAATGAGTCTGCAGCTTGTCAGGAACCCCGATATTCTCGCCGAGATTTCAAAACAATCTCCCGCACCTTTTTGCGTAGGCTTTGCCGCCGAGACAGAAGCGCTGCGCAAACACGCTCTGGGCAAACTAGAAGCTAAAGACCTGAACATGATCGTGGCGAACGATGTTAGCGATAAAAGCATCGGTTTCAACAGCGAAAATAATGCGGCTTTGATCCTTTGGCGGGATGCCAGGAGCATAGAGGGTGGAATAGGGGAGCTCGATGTGGAGCAATGCTCCAAGGATGCTCTTGCACGTATCGTGGTCGACCTGATCGCTACGCAATCGCAGAGCGGGGTCTGAACCCTTTGCCTTAGTCTGATTCCAGTTCAGCGCTGGAGAGTCTATGATGGCCTCAAACGATAAACGCACCCTGCTTGGCAGACATTAGAGACTGCTAAATTATGCTTAAACTCCCGGAGAAGAAAAAAACCCACTCCGGCAAAGCCTCGACCGACGAGCAGCGAAACGCTCACGGCGTTTCTGCCCGTGGAGATGCGCTGCGTACGGCCCTGATCCTGGGTTTTGCTGTGGTGTTAGCGCCACTCCTCCTCGTCACGGCCTACCTGGCGCTTCTCCAAGCTCCCGCTCAAAAAGCCTCTCTGGTTAGACAGGTCTCCGACAGTTATGCCGCGCAACAGGCCCGTTACTTTAGCGATACCATCGCCGCAATGCGCACCAGGGTCCAATCCGCCGTGGGCTCACCCTTGGCTTTGCAGGCAATTGCCGAGCAAAACTCCGCGGACATTCGCCTGGTTGAGCAGGCAATGCTGGATTTCTTCCCTGAGGCGGTAAGTCTCCGTTTACTACCGCTCAGTGACATGGGAACCGCGGATCTGTCCGGCGGTTTTGAGGGATTGCGCAACCATATCGAAGTTGATCTGGTGAGACGCGTCAGCAACGGCGAGCCTGCAGAGCCCGAAGCCTATCAATTTGAGGGTCAATGGCTTGCCTCCCTTGCAGAAGTCACCACTCATCCTCGCATGCCTTCCCGACGTGCGGTGATATTGCTCACCATCGATGCAAGCACGCTGGAATCCATGCTTAGCTACCCCACAGGCATGGTGGGCGAATTTGTCCTCGAACAGCATGTTTATAGTGAAGGCGTTGATCGGAATGTTCGCGTCGCCAATTTAGGCGCCGGTGCGCCCATAGAAGCTAGCGGAGCCGACATTGACGCAAGTCCCTGGCGCATTCTGTTTATCCCGTCCGTCGCGCTCGTCGATGAAGTCAGCGGTCACGTCAGCCCCCCTTACGCCGTCCTTGGATTGCTTTTTTTAAGTTGTCTTACAGGATTTTTCTTCGCCGCTCAGCGGAGCAGTAATGCATTAGGGCAGGAGCTGGAACGCATCGTAGATGGTGCCGAACATCGCACCCCCTTAACAGTACGCATTCCTCAGCTGGTACCTCTGGCCAAGAACCTCCGAAAACTGACCCTTCGCCGCGCTCGCCCGGGCAGCACCGGGACTATTGTGCCGACGCCCGAAACCAACACCGCGAGCTCCAGCAATACCGCCATGACGTCGGTAGACGGTCCCGCGACGCAGGGCCTGCCGGCGAATATATTTCGCGCCTACGACATTCGTGGCATTGCGGATAGCGAACTCGACGACGAAACCGTGTATCGCATTGGCAGCGCCATTGCCACGATCGCCGGCGAATTGGGTGAGCAAATTCTGTGCATCGGCTACGACGGGAGAGCCAGTAGTGGCCGTATAAAAAGTGTGCTCAAAAGAGCTATTCTGCAGGCGGGTCGAGATATCATCGACATCGGTCTGGTCCCCACGCCCTTGCTGTACTTTGCGACATCACTGCTGGAGGCAAAGTCCGGGGTCATGATTACCGGCAGTCACAACCCCGCCGAATACAATGGCATGAAGATCGTACTGAAAGGGCAAACCATCGCCGAAGGTACCATCGAGAAAGTCCGAAACATCGCGCAGACCGGCCGCTTCAGCAAAGGTACGGGCCACGTGATTCAGCGCGACGTAGTCAGTGACTACCTGGATGAAGTCGTCAGTGACATCGCTATCGCCGTGCCTCTCAAAATTGTCGTTGACGCAGGCAATGGTGCCACTGGGAATATTGCACCAATGCTCCTGGAAGAACTTGGCTGCGAGGTCATTCCACTCTTTTGTGAGGTGGATGGCCGTTTCCCCAATCGCTCGCCGGACACCAGCAACGAAGATAATCTTGCCGCCCTGGTGCGGGAGGTCATCTCCAACGAAGCCGACTTTGGCGTTGCCTACGATGGCGATGGGGATCGCCTGGTCGTCGTCACCGGAAAGGGCCACATCGTCCGCAGCGATACGCTCATGATGATATTTGCTCGAGACGTCGTGAGTCGTAATCCGGGCGCAGATGTCGTCTATGACGTTAAGTGCAGCCGTAATCTTGCGCAGCTCATCACCGGGCTTGGGGGCCGTCCGGTGCTTTGGAAGACCGGGCATGCGTTGATGAAAGAGAAAATGCTGGAAACCGGCGCCTTACTCGGCGGAGAATTTTCCGGACATATTTTCTTCGGAGAACGCTGGTACGGTTTTGACGATGGCATGTATGCAACCGGCCGCCTCGCGGAGATACTCTCTTCTCAGGATCAGAATATCGACGACTTTATTGCCGACTTACCCATCGCAGTAAGCACTCCGGAACTTCTTATCCCAATACCCGATGATGAAAAATTTGCCTTGATGCAAAAGTTTGTGGATTCCGCCCGCTTCGCCGATGGAAAACCCAATGACCTGGATGGTCTTCGCGTAGACTTTCAGGATGGCTGGGGCCTTCTTCGCGCTTCCAATACGGGCCCCGCACTCACCGCCCGCTTTGAAGCAAGAGACGAAGCGGGCCTGGAAAAAATTCAGGCGCTTTTCAGAGAACAAATTGCCGCGGTGGCACCGGATCTGACACTGCCTTTTTAGGGCTTTGGCTCAATACCCAGCTTAAGGAACACACATGTCGCTTACACCGGACTCCGCAATGAACGCGGCGCGCGTTCTCACCGAAGCTCTGCCCTACATCCAGCGCTTTACGGGCCGTACTATCGTTGTGAAGTTTGGTGGTAATGCCATGGTGGATCCCAAGCTTCACGAGAGCTTCGCCCGCGACATCGTACTCATGAAGCTGGTGGGTATGAACCCGGTGGTTGTCCACGGCGGGGGACCTCAGATTGGCGAGTTGCTCAAAAAGCTCAGTATTGAAAGCGAGTTTGTCGAAGGCATGCGGGTGACCGATTCGCAAACCATGGATGTTGTCGAGATGGTTCTGGGGGGCAGTGTTAACAAAGAGATCGTCTCCTCCATCAGCAGAAATGGCGGTAAGGCTATTGGCGTCTCGGGAAAAGACGGCCGCCTTATTCGAGCACGGCGCATGACAGTCTCGCGCCACTCACCGGCGCTTGATGCCCCGGAGATCATTGATATCGGACAAGTTGGCGAAGTACGACAAATTGATCGCGAAATCCTCGATGTGATTCTTGAGAGTAACTTCATTCCAGTTATCGCGCCGGTGGGCGCAGATGACGAAGGCAACACCTACAACATTAACGCCGACCTCGTCGCCGGAAAAATCGCCCAGGTCATGCAGGCGGAAAAGCTTATGTTGCTAACTAACGTGGAGGGCCTGCTTGATGCATCCGGTTCCGTACTCACCGGTTTATCAACCACCAAAGTGGATGAGCTGATCGCTGACGGCACGGTGCATGGTGGCATGTTGCCAAAAATTGGCTGTGCGCTAGACGCGGTAAAGTCCGGCGTTGCCTCTGCGCACATCGTGGATGGTCGCGTTCCCCACGCGGTGCTGCTGGAAATCTTCACGGACGAGGGTATGGGGACAAAAATCACTCGCCACGGCGAAGATTGAGCGTTTAGTAGCGACCGTTTTCGCCTAGCGTATTGCCCCGATGGAGGGCAGTCGCTAGGATGTTTATTCCAGAACCTTTACGAGCTTCCCATGCCCAGAAATGTCCAGCGCCGTCAGCAGATACTCGAGGCCCTGGCACAAATGTTGGAAGACAACCCCGGCGATCGAATTACCACTGCTCGCCTGGCAGCAAAAGTTGGCGTATCTGAAGCAGCCCTGTACCGCCACTTCCCCAGCAAAGCCAAAATGTTCGAGGAGCTCATCGAGTTTATCGAGGACACGCTGTTTCAGCGCATAAGCTTGATTTTGCAGGAGGAAGACAAGGCAACAATCCGCTGCAACCATATCCTGTACTTGCTTATTACCTTTGCGGAACGGAATCCTGGTATCAGTCGCCTCTTAACCGGCGAAGCACTTACCGGCGAAACCGAACGTCTTCGGCATCGTATCAATCAGGTGCTTGACCGTGTGGAGACCCAAGTACGCCAGGTCCTGCGCGAAGCGGAGTTGCGAGAGAGTTTGCGTCCTGTCCTGGCGTTGCCCGAGGCGGCAAACCTTTTGTTTGCCTGTGCCGAGGGCAGGATTTCACAGTTTGTGCGCAGCGAGTTCAAGCGCAGTCCCAGCGAGGGCTGGGAACAGCAGTACAGCTATCTGATGGATGGTTTTTTTAAACAGGTGCCGGCTGCGGCAACGGCAGGTGAGGCAGAGCCTTCCTCAGCAGCAACACAAGCCGAAGACACAACAGAATCCGAAGAAACAACAGCAGATTCGTCATCCAGTATCGAAAGAACCTTTAGCAGCGGGCTCTAGCTCTCAGCCGACATCATTCTGCGCATCTCGACGATGTCCAAAAGCGTCGTAAAACGCTCCACATCTTTCTGATAATCCGATCCTACAGACGCAATTTCAGCCTGACGATCAACGACCGCACGCTCTGTCGCCGCGATCTCTGATTGCAGGTCGTCGATAGCTGCCAGATGCTCCACATTTACAGCATCTCCCAGACGCTCCTGATCGGCCGCCAGTGCCTGGTAATTCTCAACCTGTTGCTTCAGGGAGCGCAACTTGCCCTTGAGAATGCTGACGCGAATGCGCAGGTCGCGTAGCTCACGATCCCGCGCCGCCTCAATGTCTTCTATGCTGCTATACCGCAGTAACAGTGACTCGTCCCACTTACGCAGGCGCTCTTTCTCTTCGGCGGCCTCCCGCTGGCGACGGGCCTCGCTATCCAGGCCCTCGCGCTCCCCTTCACCCAATGTTCGTGGCACGGAAGCGATCAAGGCACCACTTGGGCTGAGAATATCGTAGCCGTTGGCCACAAACTCCGGGGGCACCTGATACCCCACAACGCGGTGTCCTTCGGCATTGATATAGCGGTACATCTGGCGCGCTTGAGCCATTGCCAACGGTGCTGTCATCGCGATGCCAAGCGACAGCGAAACAATGAAGCATGCGCTATAGCTTTTAAAGAACCTCATCGGAGCAATATATGCCCGCTCGACAGCTACCACAAGTCAGACCCCGTATTGTTCCCGATAAGCTCTGAGAGCAAGCAAGGCATCTTCAGGAACATCTTCGCCATCAATCTCGCCCTCTTCGAGATACACAATAAGGTCTTCCATGGCGATGATGTTGTATACGGGAACAGCCCAGCGCTGCTCAATTTCCTGAATCGCAGAGAGTTCGCCCTTACCTCGCTCCTGTCGATTGAGTCCAATTACTACCCCGGCAAGCTCCGCTCCCGCGGCACTGATCATATCGATGACTTCAGCGACCGCAGTGCCGGCGGTTATCACATCATCGATGACCAAAACCCGGCCCTGCAGCGGCGCGCCGACTAAAACACCGCCCTCTCCATGATTTTTGGCTTCCTTGCGGTTGTAGGCAAAGGGCACGTCGCGTCCGTGGTGATCCGCCAGGGCGACGGCGGTGGTAGTAGCCAGGGGAATCCCTTTGTATGCCGGGCCCAACAGCACGTCGAACTCAATCCCGGAGTCGGCGATGCACTGCGCGTAATGTCTGCCCAGAGCCGCTAGAGCCGCACCGCTATCGAAAGCGCCGGCATTAAAAAAGTACGGGCTCTGGCGACCGGACTTCAATGTGAAGTCACCAAATCGAAGGACGTTACAGCGTCGTGCCAGATCAATAAACTCGCGTTGGTAGGCTTGCATTAGGGGTCCAAACTAAAAGAGGAAAGAAGTTCTGACAGTGTATTCTGTCTTCTGGCGTTTCTGTATCATAGCGCCTCGAATTATCAGAGGTTTACGATGAGAATCATCAGCTTCAGCGCCGATGGGTTGCGTGAAGCCGCAAAACGGGGTTTCTACGACTGGCTGTCTCGCCAGGACGCCGATTTCATCTGTATTCAGGATATCCGCTGTTCTGAATACGACTTACAAGATGACGTCTTTTTCCCAAGCGACTACAACGCCTATTTTTTTGACGACGTTAACGGCAAGGATAACGGCGTAGCAATTTATTGCCGCGCGCTTCCCAAGGCCATAATGACGGGGCTGGGCTTTGCGGACTTCGATATGCAGGGTCGATATATTCAGGCTGATTACGGTGAGCTATCTATCGGCTGCTTGCTGGCGCCCGTGGCAAACGACGGCGTCGCCGAGGAACAAGCAAACAAGAACGAATTTTTTTCGCTCCTGGGCGCCCATCTCGAGAAGGTTCGCAACAAGCGGCGCAAATTTGTTATCTGCGGGAACTGGCGCATCGCCCACACGGCCGCGGATATGCAAGACAGTGCAGAGAACAGCAATCGCTCAGGCTTTCTCCCCGGAGAGCGGCAGTGGATCGATGAGCTCCTCGATAATGGATATCGCGACGCATTTCGACAGGTCAGCACCGACAGTGATGCGTTTAGCTATTGGCCAAAGGAGCGTGGCGAGGACGGCTGGCGTATCGACCTGCAAATCATTTCAGAAGATCTGCAATACAGTGTGGAACACGCGGCAATCTACACAGGCGACAGCTTTTCCCGCCACGCGCCCGTGATCATAGATTACGATATCGATCTTTAAGGTTTAGTCCTGCCCGCGCTTTCAGCCCGCTGCAAGCGCCTGACGCTGATGCTCCATAAGCGTAGAAATACCGCCGCTCGCTAAATCCAGCATCTGATCGAGCTCTCCCCGCGAAAAGGGTGCTGCTTCGGCGGTCCCCTGAACCTCAATGAATTCTCCGCCCTCGGCCATGACGACGTTAAGGTCCGTATCCGCTTGGGAGTCTTCTATATAGTCAAGGTCGAGTACAGCCTCCCCCTGATACACCCCCACAGACACCGAGGCTACGAAGTGACGTAGCGGGTCCGTGCTGATTTTCTTGTCGCGCTGAAGTCCATTGATCGCATCAACCAGAGCTACAAAAGCTCCGGTAATGGACGCTGTCCGCGTACCGCCATCGGCCTGAATGACGTCGCAATCCAGGGTAATGGTGTGCTCTCCCAGCTTTGATAAATCTACAGCGGCACGCAGTGAGCGGCCAATGAGCCGCTGAATCTCCTGGGTACGGCCACTCTGCTTACCTCGCGCAGCCTCCCGCCCCATTCGCGAACCGGTGGAGCGGGGTAGCATGCCGTACTCGGCGGTAATCCAACCGGAGTTTTTACCACGCAAGAACCTTGGAACACTCTCTTCAACACTCGCGGTGCAAATTACCCGCGTATTCCCAAAACTCACCAAGACAGAGCCCTCAGCGTGGCAGGTAAATTGGCGCTCAATGGAGATATCGCGCAGTTGGTCGGGAGCGCGGCCACTGGGTCTTGGCATCGAGAAGGTTCCTTGTCTTTAAGAAAGCGCGCAGTATACGCTGACCAGACCAAGGCTGAGGTAAAAAGGAACCCCTCAATGACGTTGCATAGCATGACCGCTTTCGCCCGAGAGGCAACTTCAGCACCCACGACGCTGATCGTTGAACTACGCAGCGTCAATCACCGCTATCTCGATTGCCACTTTAAACTCCCGGACAGCCTCAGAGCGCTGGAACCAAAGCTCCGCGATGGGCTCGCCAAAACATTGAAACGCGGCAAGGTCGATTGCCAGATACGGCTTATCGACAGCGAAAGTCACCATACTTTAGAGATCAACGAGGAGCGTCTCGCAGCTGTTGTAGCTGCGATAGAGAGTGTCAGCGCGATGTCCAGCAAGGTGTCGCCCACTGATGCCCTGACACTGCTGCAGTTTCCCGGCGTGTGTCATACCGAGCGCATTGAAGAATCAACGGTACAAAGCGCAGCGTGGCAAATCTTTGAAACCGCATTGCAAACGCTTCAGAAAAGCCGAGCCCGAGAAGGACAGCAACTGGAGGAGTTTCTTCGCCAAAGACTAGCGGGAATAGCTCAGGAGGTGGCAAGGCTTCGGGAAGCACTGCCGGCACTGCGGGCACGGCAGGAGGAGCGTCTTCGCAGGCGGTTAGGGGAACTCGCGCAGCCCCTCGACGAGGGACGTCTGGAACAGGAGCTGGTGATGCTTCTGCAAAAAGCCGACGTAGATGAGGAACTTGATCGTCTGAAAGCCCATATCGAGGAGACCACCCGAATTCTTAACAAGGGTGGGCCCTGTGGGCGTCGGCTGGACTTTCTCATGCAAGAGCTCAATAGAGAAGCCAACACGCTGTCATCCAAGTCTACAGCGGGCAGCACGACTCAAAGCGCCGTCGAGCTCAAAGTACTCATCGAGCAAATGCGCGAGCAGGTTCAAAACATCGAATAATCAAGCAAGTCACTGTCGCAATCGACCTCGCTCTACCGTAATCTTCGCTCTGCAAACCACCCTCTGCCAGGACCAGACCCATTTCGGTGACCGACATCAGCATGCATCTACAATCAGGCACTCTATTTACCATTTCTGCGCCCTCTGGCGCGGGCAAAACCAGCCTCGTGAGGGCGTTGGTGGACGCCGAGCCAAGTCTGCAGGTTTCGGTTTCTCACACCACAAGGCCCATTCGGCCGGGCGAAACTGATGGAGTGAACTACCACTTTTGCAATCGCGAAGCCTTTGGCGGTATGCTAGAAAAAGGCGCTTTTCTAGAATATGCGGAGGTTTTTGGCAATTTTTATGGGACTTCGCAGCATTTTGTAGAAGACCAGCTTTCTGCTGATGCAGACGTTATCCTGGAAATAGACTGGCAGGGTGCTCGTCAGGTGAAGCGTTTGTTACCCGCAAGCTGCTCAATATTTGTACTGCCGCCCTCCGAAGCAGCGCTTCGGGACCGGCTCAGCCAGCGCGGTCAGGACGATGTGGAAACTATCGATAAGCGTATGGCTGCCGCCACATCCGAAATGTCCCACTACGTCGAAGCCGACTACCTTGTTATCAACGACGTTTTCGACGAAGCGCTACTGGAGCTTCAGGCAATTGTTCGCTCCCAACGCTTACAGACAGAGAAGCAGGCCCACCGTCACAGCGAACAGCTCAAGGCCCTTCTCAATTAAAGCGACTTGCTAAAGCCCTCGAGCAAACAGCGGTTGTGCGCTCTTTGCATTTAAGTGAACGCTGGAAGATTACCCAATTAGAGTGCGCAAGTATTTGCGGCTTTGCGTTATAATATCCGGCTCTTCGGTGCCCACGATTGTGTGTTCCGACCCAAAAGCAGTGTTTTTTGCCACAACAGCAAGCACGACTCTTCTCCGGTCACCTGTTAGCTAGTTGCGAGAACGCCTGTTTTAGGGATTTATTGTAATGACATGATTGGGAAGAAATATGGCACGTGTAACTGTAGAGGACTGCCTAGAGTCCGTAGACAACCGCTTTGAACTTGTGATGGTCGCGAGCAAGCGCGCTCGTCAACTGGCCACTGGCGGCAAGGACCCTCTGGTCGAAGAAGAGTCCGACAAGCCAACCGTTGTCGCTCTGCGTGAAATTGCCGAAGGCCTGGTAACACCGGACATGCTTAATCGTGAAGACGAACTGGACGCCGAGGAAGAACTCGCCGAAGTGATGGGTGCAAGCGAAAGCTTCTAAGCCCCTTCCTGATCGCAGCGCCTATAACCTCTATAGCGCGCTGCCATCAGACTCGCGTAAGACCCGGTCGGGTTGCGCTGACACCTCCAATACCTTCAAACAGCAGCAGGCTCTTAATATGCCTGTGTGTTCATCGTTTTATCAATCTCTGCAATACACCGTGGAGTTGACTGCCGTAATGGTCGCCTAGTATGCAGACCATTGACTCTCTTGATGCCAGTCTGCGCTCTTATCTGGATGACCACCAGAGCGTATTGGTGCGACGCGCCTACTACTTTGCAGAGCAAGCGCATTTCGGACAGCAGCGACGCAGCGGTGAGCCCTACGTAACCCATCCATTGGCGGTCGCTGGTATTCTCGCCGACATGCACATGGACCATCAGAGCTTGATGGCCGCCATGCTCCACGATGTGATTGAAGACACCGGGATCGACAAAAGCGCTATCGAGGCGCAATTTGGTGATGCTGTAGCCGAACTGGTGGACGGGGTCAGCAAGCTGACCCAGATCGAGTTCGATACCCTCGAAGAAAAACAGGCCGAAAACTTTCAGAAGATGGCCCTTGCCATGGCTCGGGACATTCGCGTCATCCTCGTGAAACTGGCAGACCGACTCCATAACATGCGCACCCTCGGCGTTCTTCCTACCGCCAAAGCACGACGCATCGCCAAAGAAACCCTCGATATCTATGCCCCTATCGCCATGCGCCTGGGTATGAATTCAGTACGCATGGAATTCGAGGACCTGGGTTTCACGGCGCTGTATCCCATGCGCGCGCGGCGCATCGAAGCGGCGCGGCGCTCGGCTCGCGGCAACCGCATGGAGCTGGTCGATAAGATGCGCAGCCAAATCGAAAACGCACTGGCGCAGGATGGCTATGAGGCCACCGTCATAGGTCGAGAAAAGCACCTCTACAGCATCTATCGCAAAATGCGCGCAAAGAAGAAGTCCTTCTCCGAGATCATGGACATCTATGCGTTTCGGGTCGTGGTGGACTCCGTAGACAGCTGTTACCGCGTCCTGGGCTGTATCCACTCCCTCTACAAACCGGTCCCGGGAGAGTTCAAAGACTATATCGCCATCCCCAAGGCGAACGGCTACCAATCGCTGCATACGGTGACGATGGGTATGCATGGCGTACCCATAGAGATTCAGATCCGCACCCGGGAAATGGAGGATATGGCCAACAACGGCATTGCCGCGCATTGGTTGTATAAGACGGACTCCGATACGGTGAACGGCTCTCATGCCCGGGCTCGACAATGGGTTCAGGGCTTGCTCGAGATGCAACAGCGCGCGGGCAACAGTCTCGAGTTCATCGAAAACGTCAAAATCGATCTATTCCCCGACGAGATTTATATCTTTACTCCCAAGGGCAGCATCATGGAGCTGCCCCGAGGCGCTACCGCCGTAGATTTTGCCTATGCCGTGCACACAGAACTGGGCAATACCTGCGTGGCCTGCAGAATCAATCGGCGGCTCGCGCCTTTGTCCGAGCCACTGGAAAGCGGCCAAACCGTAGAGGTCATAACCGCCACCGGCGCACGGCCCAACCCTTCATGGTTTAACTACGCGATTACCGCCAAAGCGCGCAGCAACATACGTCATTACCTCAAACACCAGACACAAGAGGACGCAGCAGCCCTCGGTCGCAGGCTCCTGGATAAGTCCCTCGGAGGATTCGAGCTGAGCATCGCTGAGCTATCGGAGGCTCGCCTGGGCAGCTACCTGAGCAGCGCGGGCCTGACCACGCTGGATGACCTGCTTGCAGAGCTCGCCCAGGGCAAACGGCTTCCGGGTGTCGTCGCCAGCCAGCTTGCAGGAGAAACAAATACCGAAGGGCCCACCCCACAACCGGGAAGCGACTCACCGCTGGCTATACGTGGCACCGAAGGCTTTATGGTGAGCTACGCTCGATGCTGCCGTCCGCTCCCCGGAGACGCGATCGCGGGCTACATCAGCTCGGAGCGCGGCGTAATTGTGCACCGGGAGAATTGCCGCAACCTTGCAGATATGCGCGAAAAGCCCGAGCAGTGGATTCCTCTGCGCTGGGATGATGAGGTAGAGGGGGAGTTCCTTGCCGAGCTCCGTATTGAGACAGAAAACCGCCGCGGCGCTATCGCTACCATCGCAACGCGCATTAACAGCATGAACGTCAACATCGATAAGATCAGCTCAACAGACAAGGACTACCAGTTCACCTATGTCGATCTGGACCTCCATGTAGAGAGCAGGGTGCATCTTGCCCGCATTATGCGTCGTCTTCGCAGCATCGACAGCGTGCGACGAGTTAGCCGGGTGCGTAATTAAGCTATGCAGCTCACAGTGGCTGTTAAAAACAGGAGCAGAACGTGAGTAACCGCGCCATCATCGCAACACCCAAAGCCCCCGCAGCACTGGGTCCTTATTCCCAGGCCGTCAAAGTCGGCAATACCGTCTGGCTGTCAGGACAAATCCCCTTGAATCCCGAGACAATGGAAGTTGTCGAGGGCGATGCCACGGTTCAGGCAACTCAGGCATTTGGCAACCTTGCGGCCGTCGCAGAGGCTGCAGGCGGAAGCCTGGACGATGCCGTGAAGATCAATATCTCTCTCACCGATATGCAGGACTTTGCATCCGTCAATGCGGTTATGGAAACCTTCTGCAACGAACCTTATCCAGCCCGGGCCTGCGTGCAGGTCGCGGCTTTACCAAAAGGTGTGTCAGTGGAGATCGAGGCCATCCTCGCGCTCTGAGTGTGCCATCCAGCGATGGAGCACGGCAGCATAGCCTCTTCGATAATCCGGATACTGCAGCGCATAAGCGCTGGCACGGAGCCTGCCATTACGAATGCGTTTGTGCGCCGACACTTCCTTTGTCGCAACGCTGCTTGGCGGGTCGTAGGGCATGCCAAGCTGCGCGCACAGCCAGGACTCCATTTCCTGGAGGGCAACCGGGGCGTCGTCAACCAGATTGATAAGCCGGTCGTCAGTGGTCGCTGTTCCCGCAAGTACCGCGGCCATAAATCCCGCAACATCATCGCGATGAACACGATTGCCGTAGCGCGGCGGCTCAGCCGGTGTGAGTCTTCCCGCCGCAACGCGTTTCAGCAAGGGTCCGGGCCCCTGCCCATAAAGCCCACCGGCCCGCAACACAATGCCGCCGGCTATGGCATCAAGAAAAGTCAGCTCTGCAGCGAGAATAGCCGCTACATGAGGGTCTTGGTCAGCGGTTGCGCTTTCTTCATCAACCCAGCCGCCACTCGTCTCGCTGTAAACGCGGGTACTGGACACGAAGAAAGCGCGATCTGGTCTGCGGTCTCCGAGGCCTGCGACAATCGCGCTCATGGCATCAGCAAACCCCGCCTCATAACCCCGGGCACTGCGATCCGACGGGCTCAAGGTGATCACCAGGGCATCCGGCTGCAGTTTCTCGAGGACGCACAAGCTGTGAGCATCCCGAAGGTCGATAGCAATACTCTCCACACCCTCAGGAACCGCATTGGCGTTACGTCGCAGGCCGACGCAGCGCCAATTAACAGGCGGCAAAAGGCCGCTGAGGCGCTCACCGAGATCTCCAAAGCCCACTATGGCTATCGTTTTACGCTGCAAGATACTCTCCCTCCCGGGATTGAAAAATTAGCCCCCCGTGTCCAGGAGCGGACACAAGCATGAGTGGAATTGTCACACATAGTCTGGAGTCCCTGCGCGGTGTTGGCCCAAAAATGGCGGAGCGCCTGCACCGCTATGGGATTAGCAGCGTTGAGGACCTGTTGTTTCATCTCCCCCTGCGCTATCAGGACAGAACCCAGATTACGCCCATCGGTGCACTACAGGACGGCGCCGAAGTGGTCATCGAGGGCGACATCGCATTAGTGAGTGTCGCCGGCGGTGGGCGAAGACGCTCCTTGCTCGTCAAACTGCAGGACGGAACGGGCACTGCAACCCTGCGCTTTTTCCACTTTTCCCAGGCGCAAAAAAATGCCCTGCACAAGGGTGATCGTTTGCGCTGCTTTGGCTCCGTACGCCGAGGGACGCAACAGGCTGAAATGATTCACCCGGAGTATCGCCGCAGCGTGGGATCAGAAGACAACGAAGAGTCTCTGACACCCATCTACCCCAGTACCGAGGGCATCAGCCAGGGCCAGTGGCGAAAGCTCTGTGATCAGGCTCTTCAGGTGTTGGCAAAGAATCCGCCGCAGGAACTGTTGCCTGAGCGTAAAAACGATTACGGACTGAGTTCCGCGCTGCGCTTTTTACACCGACCCCCACCGGAAGCCGATCAGCAGGCTTTGCGCGACGGCTACCACCCGGCCCAACTCCGGCTCGCTCTGGAAGAGCTCACCGCGCATCAGCTCTCCATGCGCGAACTTCGCGCCCGCAGCCGCGAGCGCGCAGCGCCGATTCTTCAGGACACCGCAGGCCTCAGAAAGCGGTTTATGCAAACACTGCCCTTTGATCCCACGCAAGCGCAACACCGTGTGATCGAAGAGATCACAGCTGATCTCGCCACCGCCAAACCTATGCTGCGCCTGGTACAAGGTGACGTTGGTTCAGGTAAAACGGTAGTCGCCGCAGCGGCAGCGCTCATCGCGATCGCCAGTGGTTACCAGGTGGCCGTAATGGCGCCCACAGAACTCCTCGCAGAACAACACCGCCGCAATTTCGCCGCCTGGTTCACAGAGTTAAACATCGCCCAGATGTGGCTCGCCGGAAGCGTTAAAGGACAAAAACGGGAACAGGCCCTGGCTGCGATTAAAAGTGGCGAGGCCTCTCTGGTTATCGGCACCCATGCGCTGTTTCAGGATGGTGTGGAGTTCGGCCGCCTGGGCCTGGTCATCGTGGACGAGCAACATCGCTTTGGCGTACACCAGCGCCTGGCACTCAGTGAAAAAACAGCGGGGGAGTGGCGGGCACATCAGTTGATCATGACCGCGACCCCCATCCCCAGAACGCTCTCCATGGTCGCTTACGCGGACCTCGACTGTTCCATTATTGACGAGCTTCCCCCGGGGCGACAGCCGGTGGGAACAGTACTCATCGACAATCAGCGTCGTCCCGAGGTAATCGAACGGGTTGCGCACGCCTGCAAGGACGGTCGCCAGGTGTACTGGGTATGCACCTTGATTGAAGACAGCGATGCGCTCCAGGCCCAGGCCGCTGAATCCAGCTTTGCCGAGCTTGCCGAGGCTCTGAGTGACACCTCTGTGGCTCTCGTCCATGGGCGCATGAAGGCCAAGGAAAAGGATGCAGTGATGTCGGCCTTCAAGGCCGGAGAGTACCAGCTACTGGTGGCGACCACCGTGATTGAGGTAGGCGTTGATGTACCCAATGCCACGCTCATGATTATTGAAAACCCCGAGCGTTTGGGACTTGCCCAGCTGCATCAGCTTCGCGGTCGCGTAGGTCGCGGCAGCGCGGCGAGCCACTGCGTATTGCTATACCAGTCGCCCCTGGGACAGCAAAGTCGGGCGCGACTGCAAGTCATGCGCGAGAGCAATGATGGCTTTTACATCGCTGAGGAAGACCTGCGCCAGCGGGGACCCGGCGAGGTGCTGGGAACACGTCAAACCGGACTCATGGAGTTTCGCGTAGCGAGACTCCCGGAACACGAGCACCTACTGGATGAAGTCCAGGAAATCGCGACGCAGCTACAAGATCAGCAACCGCAATGGGTACAGCCCTTGATCCGGCGCTGGGCCGGAGATCGTCAGGCCTTCGCAAACGTCTAGGCTCGCGTTCCGCGATTACCCCGTGAGGGCTCAGGCCATGATGGGCGGCAGCTGCTTTTGCAGGGCCATTTTTTCTCGCGTCGAATCTCCGGTGAGTGCAAAACCCAGCAGGTCTCCCGCCGCATTTCGATACTCTCCCCGAGTGCTCGTACCATCCAAGGTGAACTGCCACTCGCCATCACTATCTGCCGCAGGGGGGGCCACCACCGTGGGACAGGCAGGAACCTTGATGGTCACGGGCATGGCCGGGTAACTCACCTGTGTTGGCTCCCCAGCCAGGGTCTTACCCAGAGCCCGCGCTGCCGCCATTAGGGGCGCCACGTAGACCAGTACATGTCCCTCGACTTCTGCACAGTCGCCGAGGGCGTATACATCAGCGGCACTCGTTTTAAGCTGCCTGTCGGTAATGATGCCTCGGTTAACGGCAATTCCCGATGCCTTGGCGAGTTCAATATTCGGACGTACGCCTACCGCAGAGACTACGATGTCCGCGTCCAACATTTCGCCGTTGCTCAGCGAGACTTGAACACAGTCTTTCCCTCCCTCTGGATAATTAACTTCCGTGACCAGGGGGCCAAAGTGGAAGCGCGCGCCTTTTGCTTCAAGGCCGGTCTGCAGAGCGCGAGCGCAGGGCTCGGGGAGCAGGGTGGGCAAACAATGCTCGAGAGGATCGATAACGTCGGCCTCAAAGCCACCGTTAAGTAAATCATTGGCGAACTCACAGCCGATGAGGCCACCACCGATAATAGCGGCGCGCTTGACCTCGAGGCGCTCCATGGCCGTGCGAAAGTCGTCGTAGTCCATAAGATCGTTGACCGAATACACGCGCTCCTGTGCATCGCCGCCCAGGGGTGGACGGATCACACTTGCGCCGGTCGCAAACACCAGCGCTGCGTAGTGCACTTCGGTTTCGCGGTCTGCAAGACGCAGCACCTTGCGCTGGGTATCCACTGCCTGAACCCGGGTCATGGTCCAGACGCTCGCATTCAAGTTTGCCGCCATGGTGCCTGCGTCGCTTTGGGTGAGCGCCGCAGCATCCGTGTTCTTGGTGTATCCAGTAGACAGCATGGGCTTTGAGTAGGCCCGGCCATCGTCCTCGGTGATCAACAGCAGCGGCGTATCACTATCGTGCTTGCGAAACTCCCGGGCGATGCCATAGCCAGCCAGCCCCGTACCAATAATAACGATCGGCGCTGGCTGGGTCTCTGCGCCCGGGGTCTGATGATGCGGTGCTTCTTCTACCGCCTCTTCGATGAGCTCGAAGTCTTCTTTGCCAACCCCGCAATCAGGACACAGCCAATCTTCGGGGACATCCTCCCAACGCGTACCCGGGGCAATACCATCTTCGACCCACCCTTTGGCCTCATCATAGACGAGTCCACAGACGATACATTCCCATTTACGCATAGTGGGCGGTCTCCTTACTTCTGATACATTTTGCTCGGCGGGCGGCAAGATTAACACGTCAGACAATGGCTATGAAAACTCGATACCGTGGCTTGCAAGCACTGCAAACATAGCGCATTCTTGCTCTCTTCATCGGTTAGATCTTTATGACAGTGCAAGCACGAGCGAGCGCCGACGCCCCCCTTTGGCGCGGTGAAGAACAGATCCCCGGGCCAACTCTAGCTCCGGTTCGCAGCTGGTTGCTCGACGATGGGTCGCTCACTCAGCACTTGCTCAACACGGGAAAACAGTTCTCTCTGGAGCGCTGGCATCAGTGTTGGGAAACCCCGCGCCCTGACGAGCGCAGGCTACTCAATATGGCCCATCGAGAACTGGCCATGGTGCGGCAAATAGTGATGTTTCTGGATGCTAAAGCCGTGGTTTACGCGCGCTCGGTATTCCCGGTGAGCACACTGAATGGGCCCTTGCTGCGACTACGGAGACTGCACAACAAGAGCCTCGGTGCGTTCCTCTTTTCCAGACCGGATATGCGCCGCAGCCCCTTTCAAGTCGCATTGCTAGCCGGTAAAGACAGCTATTTACCCGCGGCGCTGCATCAGAACAATGATGCCTGGGCTCGCCGCTCCTGCTTTCAGGTTGCGGGTAAGCCCATGCTGGTGAGCGAAGTCTTTCTCGAAGATTTTCCCCACTGGTCGTCGGCAACACCACTGCACCGCTCCCGCCGGGGCCAAGTGAGCGCTACAATTGGCCGTCAGCGCAGCTGACCCTCACACAGATAATGAGACCACGTGCCAGTTATGGATAGCACCACCACTTCGCCAATGCAGCAGCCCAGTAAATTCTCAGCATTGTTGCGCCTGATTCGCTGGGACCGGCCTATAGGCACCCTGTTGCTGTTGTGGCCAACTTTGTGGGCTTTGTGGATTGCTGCAGAGGGTGTGCCGGACATTAAGCTCCTGGTGATTTTCAGCTTAGGGACGCTGCTTATGCGTTCCTCGGGATGCATCATCAACGATTTGGCCGATCGAAACTTTGACGGCGGGGTAGAGCGCACGCGCAGTCGACCCCTGGTAACCGGCGACGTCAGCGTCGTCGAAGCACTCGCATTCTTTGTCGTGCTCTGTCTCATCGCCTTTGGTCTGGTGCTCATGACTAATTTGATGACCATTCTGCTGTCGGTACCCGCCTTGCTGCTCGCCTGCTGCTACCCCTTGATGAAACGCTATACACACCTTCCGCAGGTCGTGCTTGGCCTGGCATACTCCTGGTCGATTCCCATGGCCTTTGCTGCTCAGCAAGAAACCTTGCCTCCCCAACTATGGCTGCTCTTCACCGGGAGTGCGCTGTGGACCGTGGTCTACGACACCAAATACGCCATGGTGGACCGCAGAGATGATCTGCAAGTGGGCATTAAGAGCTCGGCTATCCTCTTCGGGGAATCCGACCGCAGTGTTATTGCCGTACTACAAGTACTGTGCCTTACGGCGCTGGCCCTTGCGGGAAGAGAGTTTGGTCTGGGATGGCCTTACTTTGTCTCACTGCTGGTCGCCGCCGGCTTGTTTGGCTATCACCTGTACTTAATTCGCGAACGCGATGAGGCAGCATGTTTTCGCGCATTTTTGCACAACAACTGGGTGGGCTTGAGTATCTTCGTCGGTATTGTTGCCAACTACGCGCTTGTAATCTGAGTTTGCAGGGTCCGTCATGAGCCTCGAGCTAGAGGTCCTTGGGTCTGTCGCAGACGTTCCCGCGGCCGAGTGGAATGCCTTGCGACGGGACGACTATCCTTTTTGGCGTCACGATTTTCTCCTTGGGCTGGAACAGGCCGACTGCACGACTCGCGCAGCCGGGTGGGAGCCCGCGCACTTACGACTCAAAGATGCCGACCGAACCCTCGCAATACTTCCCTCCTGGCTCAAAAGTCATTCCTACGGAGAGTACGTCTTTGACTGGGCCTGGGCTGACGCATGGCGTCGCATGGGCCTGGAGTATTACCCCAAGCTGGTCACGGCGGTGCCATTCACTCCCGCTACCGGCCCGCGCTTACTGCACGCCGAAGATCTCGATCCAGCCTTTGTCTGGAACACACTCCGCGAGCAAATGCCCGAGCTGGCCGACCGACTAAGAGCATCATCCTGGCATGTGTTGTTTCCGCAGACTGAAGACGCGGAGCTTCTGGCAGCCGCCGGACTGCACACGCGACATCAGGTGCAGTTTCACTGGTACAACCGCAACTACAACGACTTTGACGACTTTCTCAGTACGTTTTCCAGTCGCAAGCGTAAATCCCTGCGCAAAGAGCGTCGCCGCGTAGACGAGCAGGGACTTAGCTTGAGCATGCGCAATGGCACCGAGCTCAGTGAAGAGGACTGGGCCATCTTTCATCGCTTCTACCAGATGACCTACGCAAAACGCAGCGGTCACGGCGGTTATCTCACCCGGGAATTCTTTTTGGACGTAGCCGCCAACATGGGTGAGCAGGTGCTCATGGCTCAAGCCGAGAAAGATGGCGTCCCCGTAGCCGGCGCTCTCTATTTCTGCGATGGAGAGACCCTCTACGGTCGTTACTGGGGCTGCAGTCGGGAATATGACTGTCTGCATTTTGAAACCTGCTACTACCAGGGTATTGAGTACTGCATTCGCCACGGTCTCAAACGCTTTGACCCCGGCGCTCAGGGGGAACATAAGATTCAAAGAGGCTTTGAGCCGACCACCACGCTCTCATGTCATTGGGTAGCGCAGCCCGAACTTGATGCCGCCGTGGGTAACTTTACGCGAGAAGAGCAGGCGCACATCGAGGCCTACCGCAAAGACGCCATGAGCTTATTGCCCTTCAAAGCTTTGGCCGAAGGCGAGGGCTAAGCCGAGACGCTTACCTGAGGCTGGCCGTGCTCACGTTCAGTCAAGCACAGATAGGGGCTGCGGCTCTTAGTCCGCAGCGGGAAAAACCCTGCGCCAGTCCCGAGCCATGTCGACGACCGTCCAAGCTCCTTCCTGAGCCACATCAAGACCCTTATCGAGCTTACCGATATGCGAGTCCCGATCGTAGGCCCACTCTCGCTTGGCATCCGTGTGATGGACGTAAAGCATCAATCGCGGGCCATCGCCTGCGGCGGTGTATTGCAGCATCTGCAAATCACCATCGGAGTTGCCGGCTGCAAAAATTGGACGGCGGCCGATGTGTGAATGAATACCCACCGGTTTGCCTTCCTTATCATCAATAAAATTAATCTCAGGCAATCGCCTTAAAACCGGTTTGCCATTCTCCATCTCGAACTGCGTTTTGATGCTGCTGCCGACCACCTGCTCCGGCGGTATGCCATAGACTTCCTCTGTCCAGGGGCGCATAAACTCAATGCCTCCGCCGGATACGATGTAGGTTTTAAATTCATTGGCACGGAGGTAGCGCAGCAGTTCGAGCATGGGCTGATACACCATGTCGGTATACGGTCGCTCGGTCACAGGGTGTGTTGCAGTGCTCAGCCACTGCGTGACAATTGCCTCGAACTCATCAGTGGTCATCCCAGCGTGGCTCGCCATGACGATTTCCAGAACAGACTCTAGGCCACCTGCAAGTACCGCTTCGATGTCCCCTGCCAGAAGCGAAGCAAAGGGCTCTTCTGTCTTCCACTCGGGATGCTCGGCCGCCAGGGCCGAAACGCGATCGATGGCGAAGAACAATTGAAAGTACATGGGCTGTTCTGCCCAAAGCGTACCGTCGTTATCGAAGGTCGCGACGCGCTCGGGCACGGGCACAAAGTCAGGCGACTCACTGCGAGTGACCCCCTCTACAAAGGCAACAATCGACGCCTTGGATGCCCCGTCCTGCCACGACGGTAAAGGATCATGGGTGTCCGCCAGAGCCACGGTACTAGAAACAACGCCCACGGCCAGCGACAGAAAAAGGGCCTTTAACTTACTCATCTCTGTTCCTCTCTAAAACAGCTTGTTCACCGAAAAATCAAACTTGGCTTAGTAAGATCGCTATCCGCGATCCATGCGCCACACTAACAGACGGTTGTTAGCAGGCATGGGAATATCCTCTTGCAAAACATATCCGCCGGCACAGGCCAGAGAGTCCACCCATTCGAAATCGCGAATAGCGCTTTCGGCGTTCATCTCTTTCAACCAAAGGTCAAAGTTCGCATTGGAATCTGAGGTGTACCGCCCGGCATAGTTAAACGGTCCATAAACAATGAGTAAGGACCCCTGACTGGCAGAACTGCCGCAGGTACTAAACAGGGTTTGCACCACATCCTTGGCAACAATATGCAAAGTATTAGCCGTATACACCGCATCAGGCCAGGGCGCGGGCCAGGCGTTCTCACAAATATCCAAAGTGACCGGCACCAGGAGATTGTCGAGTTTTGATAATTCGCAGCGCGGGCGCAGCATAGCCAGAGACTCCGGGTGCTCACTGGGTTGCCACTGCAGATGCGGCATTGCCGCAGCAAAAGCGCTGGCATGTTGTCCTGTACCCGCACCAAGCTCTAATACGGTACCTGCACCGGAGAATAGGCGCTTCAGCTCCTCAAGAATGGGGACGCAATTGTTCTCAGCGGCTTGCGAAAAAGGCAGGTCCGACATCGTCAAACGCGCATATCGAAGTCAGAAAAATCCGGGCTACGCATATGCCACCAATAATTCAGCGTTGATCGAGGCCAGTTGTTGGTAACTTTGCCCGCTGCATTCTTGTACCAGCTCTCACAACTCGCCACCCACACGGTTTGTGCCAGCTCACCCTGCATACGTTCGCTATACGCCATTTGTACGCTCTCATTGACGTCCAAAGCGCGTAGTTCATGTTTCAGGAGCTTATCAATGCAGTTAACAACGTAGTCCACCTGCCGCTCCACCATGAAGATAATCGAATTGCTGCCAAGGTTTGTGTTGGGGCCGTACAACATAAAGAAGTTGGGGAAGCCGTGGGTGGAGACCCCCCGATAGGCTTCGGCACCATCACGCCAGGCGTCCTGCAGGGACAAACCGTCCATTCCTTTGAATTCCACCGCGCTATGCATTTCGGAGGTGTTGAACCCGGTGGCGTAAATAACCGCATCAACGGGTCGGTCCACGCCGTCCTCGGCTCGCAGGCCTTCTTCACTAAACCCGGTAATGGGTGACGTCACCAGCTCGACGTTGTCCCTGACAAAAGCGCCAAAGAAATCATCCGATATTAAAATGCGCTTGCAGCCCAAACGGTAGTCCGGTGTTAGCTTGTCCCGAAGCGCCTGATCTTTCACTTCTTCTTCACGATAGTCCTTGCACCATTTCTCCCATTGCTTGAGCAGCCAGGTGGAACTATTACGCAGTACGGGATAGAACAACCACTCACCGCGCAAATACACCGTGGCGCGCGCGGCCTTCTGCGCCAGAGGCACATGCCGGTAGACCCACTTCTCCCAATCCTTGTAAGCACGGTCGTTCCGCTTGATCACATAATTTGCGCTGCGCTGATACACATGGAGTTGCTCGACCTCCTTGGCAATATGCGGGATAAACTGCAGGGCACTTGCTGCATTACCGATGACCGCGACGCGCTTTCCGCGCAGATCGTAGTCATGATCCCAACGCGCCGAGTGGAAGCTGTGACCTGCAAAACTGTCTCTACCAGGAAAATCTGGGACACTCGGTCGATTGAGCTGCCCCAGTCCGCTTACTACACTTTTGGCAGTCAGCGTTTCACCGTTGGCAAGCCTCACCTCCCAATGTCCCTCGTCCTCCAGCCACCGCGCTTCGTCGACCTCGGTGCTCAAACGTAAGTGTGATAGCAGGCCAAACTCTTCAACGCAGCGCTGAAAATAGGCTTTGATTTCGTTGTGGGGTGAAAACTTGCGTGACCAATCAGGGTTGGGTGCAAAGGAGTAGCTGTACAAAACCGACGCTACGTCGCAACAGGCACCGGGGTAAGTATTGTCATGCCAGGTCCCGCCGACCTCGGGCGACTTCTCGAGAATCACAAAGTCGGTAATGCCGCGCTCCCGAAGCTTGATCCCCATACACAGGCCAGACATGCCCGCGCCGATGATAACCACCTGATGGGTGGATGTTTTTGCGCTCATGCTGCCGCTCCTGTTGTTACTGTTAGCGCGGTGTTCTGGCGCGCGACTCTACATTTTTGCTCTGGCTAGAAGATGTTCCGAGTTTAACTATTGGGCGCTTTGTCGCGGGTGAAGACGAGCTCTCGAGCAGACGACTCGGCAGCGTTATAGCGATAGCCCGCTACACGATACTTTTTGAGTGCCGCTACATCGTTGACCTCTTTATCAATAATGTAACGCGCCATTTGTCCCCGCGCCTTCTTGGCAAAAAAGCTAATGATCTTGTACTTGCCGTTCTTGAGATCTTTAAACACCGGTGTGATCACTTCGCCATCCAAAGCACCGGGTTTGATCGCCTTGAAGTACTCGTTGGATGCAAGATTAAGGAGTACCGGCGTGTCGGTCTTTTTCAGTTGCTTGTTGAGACTGATGGTTAAAGCGTCACCCCAAAAATCATAGAGGTTCTTGCCTCCCCTATTTGCAAAGCGCAGACCCATCTCAAGACGATAGGCTTGCATCAAATCCAGCGGGCGCAGCAGACCATAAAGACCTGAAAGAATACGCAGATGCTTTTGCGCAAAAGCCAATTGGGTCGCATCCAGGGTTTCGGCTTCAAGCCCCGTGTAAACATCGCCCTTAAAGGCAAGAATGGCCTGACGTGCATTGCTTTTGTCAAAAGGTCGATGCCAGTCCATAAACCGCTGGTGATTGAGCGCCGCGATATTTTCAGACACACCCATAAGGGATCGGATATCGGCGGGATCCATACGTCGGGCGTCTTCAATCAGCGCTTGAGAGCGCTCCAAAAACTCCGGTTGCGTCGCCTTACGCGTTGTTACGGGCGAGTCGTAGTCGAGAGTTTTAGCCGGTGAGATAACGCTCAGCATTGTTAATGTCCTTGCTGCCTAATGAAGTGGGTTTTGATGCGCGTTTTGGCAGGGTTCTCAAGAGTCTATGCAAAGAGGAGACCACGCGCCTGGCTATGATACCCTCGCCTTCCGGCATTAAGAAAGGCAGTAAATGGGTGCTTAACTGGGCGTCTTTTATACAGACGGTTGACCGCTTTACCCTGCTGTCCGGACGACTACTCGCTTGGTGTGCCCTGGCTATGGCGCTGCTCACCGCCGCCATCGTCATCCTCCGCTATGGATTTTCCACCGGCTCCATCGCCATGCAGGAAGCCGTGACCTATCTTCATGGCAGTTTATTCATGCTCGGCGTCGCCTATGCCTTAAAATCCGGCAGTCACGTACGCGTCGACATTTTCTATCGTGAATTCAGTGTTAGAGGGCGCGCCTGGGTCAACGCTCTGGGAGGCATCGTATTTCTCCTTCCGCTCTGTGTACTGATTGTAATTGTTAGCTGGGGTTACGTTGCCGACTCCTGGGAGATTCGAGAGAGCTCTCCGGAACCCGGCGGCATTCCCTACCTATATCTGCTTAAAACACTGTTACCCCTGATGGCCATCAATCTCGCCTTGGCTGGTATGGCGGACATTTTGCGCAATGCCCAAATTCTCGTTCGTCGCGAGAACGTCTGATGGACGGAACTGTCGCTCTGTGGATGTTTGCGGCGGTATGCGGCTTGTTGATGCTGGGATACCCCGTCGCATTTACTCTGGCGGGAACCGCGCTGCTCTTCGCCGCGGTAGGGACCATAGCTGGCGGATTTGATCCGGCGTTTCTCGAAGCACTTCCCGGGCGACTTTTTGGCACCATCAGCAATGTCACTCTCATTGCAGTGCCTCTCTTTGTGATGATGGGTGTGGTCCTCGAAAAATCGAAGGTGGCCGAAGAGCTTCTCGAGAGTATGTCGGCTCTGCTGGGTCGACTCCCGGGAGGCCTGGCTATATCCGTGGTGCTTGTGGGCATGCTTCTGGCAGCAAGTACCGGCATTGTCGGCGCCACCGTTGTCACCATGGGACTGCTCTCACTGCCGACTATGCTCCGCGCGGGCTATGGGCCGAGTATCGCCACGGGAACAATCTGCGCGACGGGCACACTGGGACAGATCATTCCGCCGTCTATAGCCCTGGTACTCCTTGGCGATATTCTTTCCAGCGCTTACCAGCAAGCCCAGCTCAAGTTAGACGTGTTCAATCCCCAGACCGTATCTGTCGGCGATCTTTTTGTCGGTGCAATTTTTCCCGGGCTTTTGCTCGTGGCGCTTTACTGCCTCTACATTTTGGGTATGGCGCTACTGCGCCCGGATAGCGTTCCACCGATAAAGGCCCGCACCATGTCCTGGGGCAAATTACTCCACGGGCTTGTTCCGCCGCTCATCCTCATCACTGTAGTCCTGGGATCTATCCTCGCAGGAGCAGCTACACCCACCGAAGCCGCGGGCGTAGGCGCCACGGGCGCATTGATACTCGCGGCGCTGCGCGGTGAAGTGAATCGTAGAAAGCTTCAGGAGATTGTTACCAGTACTCTCGAAACCACCGCCATGGTGTTCATGATCCTTATTGGCGCCGCAGTGTTTTCCTTGGTGTTTCGCGGCTTTGGTGGCGAAGAGTTAATACAGGCGTTTTTTGCGGACCTGCCAGGGGGCGTTTTCTCTGCCACCTTACTGGTGATGGTGGTGATCTTTGCTCTGGGTTTTGTCCTGGACTTTATTGAGATAACTTTTGTCGTAGTCCCAATTGTTGGTCCTATATTGCTGATGATGGGCGTGGACCCTGTATGGCTGGGCATCATGATTGCGATTAACCTGCAGACCTCATTCCTAACACCGCCCTTTGGTTTTGCACTGTTTTACCTCCGAGGAGTGGCGCCGGATTCAGTGCCCACATCAGCGATTTATCGCGGCGTGATACCCTTCATTTTGATACAGGTGCTGGTATTGGCCCTGCTGTGGATGTGGCCCGCACTCGCTACCTGGCTGCCGGCACAACTCTAGGTGCTATCCCAATGCTATAGCTTGCAGCTAAACTGAATGTTACCCAACACCACTAGCTTTACTCACACAGAACAAACAGACCATGAACGACATAGATTCCACACCACTGCCCCAGGGCGAACTCGCCATACAAACCATTGCCATGCCCAAGGACACCAATGCCTCCGGGGATATTTTTGGCGGCTGGCTGCTGTCGCAAATGGATTTGGCCGGCGCGATCACCGCTGAAGAAGTCGCAAAGGGCAGGGTGGCCACGGTCGCCATTGATGGCATGGCGTTTATCACGCCAGTGCATGTGGGCGCCGTAGTGTCCTGTTATTGCGATGTGATCGAGATTGGCCGATCGTCGGTGCGCATCATGGTCGAGGTTTGGATTAACTCTCCGCACGATGGAGAACCCATTAAGGTCACCGAAGGCGAGTTTGTCTTTGTTGCCATTGATGATCAGCGGCGCACGCGGACCATCACTCACCAGTAGAGTTAGACGCTGGGGCAGTACAAGGAAGCGCTTGCCGTTAAACAAGCGGTCATTCTGCTTAACGCCGGAGGGGTCGCTTACTCATCGATCAGCGGCCCCATGAGATCCCTGCGAATATTGATGTAAGACTGCTCAGATATCTCGTGATAGGCACGCACATCTTTCAAGAAAGACTGGAACGAGGCGTTAACCTTGGCTGCCAGCGGATCATTCTCGATCATAGCGGCCATGGCCTCTTCACCACCGCGATAAAGAGCCTCAAGCACATCGTCTGGCAGACGTCGCAGTTTGACGTTATGGACTTCGATCATTTCGCGAAGAGCGCGATTATTCCGCGCAGTGAACTCATCGAGCATGTCCTGATTGGCCGCTCGCGCTGCGTAACGGACTATCGCCTTAAGATCATCAGGTAACGCCTTAAGCGCTTCTTCGTTCACAATAAACTCGAGCATAGAACCAGGCTCGTGCCATCCCGGGTAATAGTAGTACTCCGCGATTTCGTGCAGACCCAAGGCAAGGTCGTTGAAAGGCCCAACCCACTCCACCGCATCAATGACACCCGTCTGCAGAGCGGTATATACCTCGCCTCCGGGAATGCGCACCGCCTCACCCCCCGCCGCACTGAACACCTCTCCGGCTAGGCCGGGTATGCGCATGCGCAATCCCTTGAGATCTTCCAATGAATTAATCTCACGGTTAAACCACCCCGCCATCTGAACCCCGGTGCTACCGCCGGCAAAGGGCACCAGTCCTGATGGTTTATAGACCTCCTGCCAGAGCTCCATACCGCCACCGTAATGCAACCAGCCGTTCATTTCCTGCGCCGTCATCCCAAAAGGAACCGCTGTAAAAAACACCGAGGAGGGAATTTTGCCTTTCCAGTAGTAACTCGCACCATGACCTACCTGTGCCACGCCGGAGGACACCGCGTCGAATACTTCAAAGGCAGGAACAATCTCTCCCGCCCCATAGACACGGACATCCATGCGTCCCGCACTCATCTCTCGGATCATCTGTGCAAAGACTTCGGGAGTATGTCCAAGCCCGGGCAGATTCTTGGGCCATGTCGTTACCAGCTTCCACTCGATGGTATCTCCACCCTGACCTAGCTCGCCAGCATTGCCGGGCCCTGCCGCTCTGTCATCGGCAATGCGCTCCAGAGCCCACAGCGCAATCACTAGCACGAGTACACTGGCCAACAGCAGCACGGCCAGAGCTTCTCTGTTGATTCCTGCTGACTTACTCATATGGCTACTACCTCAGACCCGCGCGGTGACTTTTTATTGGTATGAATAAAGCGGCTGTTTTACAGCGCCTGCAGTTTCGCATACTGCACCACTAACCACTTAGTACCTTCAGACGCAAAGTTGACCTCTACTCGCGCGTTACTGCCACGACCTTCGAAGTTAAGAACAACGCCTTCACCGAACATCTGATGGTAAACCCGCTGACCTAGATTGAGACCGGTATCAGCTGCCGGTGTACTGCCGGACAGCTGACTGACGGGGCGACTAATCTTGGTCTGCAGTCGAACCTCGTTTACCAGCTCCGATGGGATTTCCCGCACAAAGCGCGACGGCGGATTGTAGCTGTCGCTACCGTGCAATCGGCGACTTTCGGCGTAAGTCATGATCAAACGCTCCATAGCCCGCGTAATACCGACATAGCAAAGGCGTCGCTCCTCCTCCAGTCGCCCAGGCTCTTCGATAGACATCCTGTGGGGAAACAGATTTTCCTCCATACCCGCCAGAATCACCAAAGGAAACTCCAGTCCCTTTGCCGAGTGCAGCGTCATCAATTGCACACTGTCTTCGTGGGGGTCTGCCTGTCCCTCACCCGCATCCAAAGCAGCGCTGTCCACAAACTGTTGCAATGGGGAAAGGTCTTCACCTTCAGGCACAAAAGTACGCGCGGCACTCACAAGTTCCTCAAGGTTTTCGACGCGAGCCAGTCCTTTTTCGCCCTTCTCTTTCTCGTGATAGGCAATCAGGCCGGAGCGCCGCACCGCTTGATCCACCAGCTCTTCAAGGGTCATGGGGTCAGTCAGAGTATCGAGCTCATCCACAATCACCCGAAACCCATCCATGGCCGTCAGTGCGCGCGCGGGTAGAAGCTTGTGGTCCTGGCAAGCCTGTATTGCCTGCCACAAGGAACACTGCTGTTCTCGTGCGGTGGCTCGCAGTACATCCAGTGTTTTACTGCCGATGCCGCGAGGCGGCGTATTAATCACTCTTTCAAAGGCGGCATCATCACCACGACTCACCAGTAGTCGCAGATAGGCCATGGCGTTGCGGATTTCGAGTCGTTCGTAGAATCGTTGACCACCGTAGATGCGGTAAGGCAGGCCGCTTCGAAGCAGCGCCTCTTCCAGCACTCGGGACTGTGCATTGGAGCGATAGAGAATTGCCACCGAGCGCCGGGCCTGGCCATTACTCACCCAGTTTTCGATCTGTTCGACAATAAATCGTGCTTCGTCCTGCTCGTTGAAGCCGGCGTACAGTTGGAGAAGCTCGCCGGTTTCTCCAGAGCTCCACAGCTCCTTACCGAGGCGGCCACTGTTATTAGAGATAACCCCATTCGCGGCCTGCAGAATCGTCTGGGTCGACCGATAGTTTTGCTCCAGTCGTACTACCTTGGTGCCACCAAAGTCCTCACCAAAGCGCTGAATGTTTTCGATTTTGGCGCCGCGCCACCCATAAATGGACTGATCGTCATCGCCCACAGCAACCACCGGAATCTGATCGCCCGCCAAAACGCGAAGCCAGGCATACTGAATCGTGTTGGTATCCTGAAACTCGTCTACGAGTATTTGGCGGAAGCGTCCCTGATAATGCGCCAGCACCTCCGGAGCCTTGAGCCAAAGCTCATGCGCTCGCAGGAGGAGCTCGGCAAAGTCGACCATGCCACCACGTTCGCAGGCCTCTTCATACGCGGCGTAAACACGCAACATGGTTTTGATGTAGAGATCGCCGAGGGGGGGCTCTATGTGCGCGGCCCGTAAGCCCTCGTCTTTTTGGGCATTGATGTACCACTGTGCCTGCTTGGGCGGCCAGCGGGACTCATCAAGCTGCATCTCTCTGCAAACACGCTTCACGAGTCGTAACTGATCGTCACTGTCGAGAATCTGAAAGTTTTGCGGTAGTCGCGCTTCCTTCCAGTGTGTTTTTAACAAGCGATGCGCCAGGCCATGAAAGGTACCCACCCACATACTATGGGTGGGGATCTGTAGCATCTGCTCAATGCGCCCGCGCATTTCCCGCGCCGCCTTATTGGTAAAGGTCACCGCCAATACTGCGTGAGGTGACAAACCCTCGGCACGAATCAGCCAGGCTATGCGATGAACCAATACTCGGGTCTTACCCGACCCCGCACCGGCAAGCACCAGCATATTGCCACTTTCCGCCGCTACGGCATCCCGCTGCGCGTCGTTTAAACCCGTCAAAATATCACTTACGTCCATGAGCACAGTCTAACCGCTTCGCTGGCTTCACTCACGGAAAACGGCAATCGCGAGCGTGACTGCTTATGCTCTGCTACTATCCACAGCGAGCCTCAGCCGGCAGTTAAAGTTAATGGCAGAAGACGAAAAAGATCCGGAAACAGGTGCCTCGCCCGAAGGCAACGACGTGGGTGGCGACGCAAGCAGCGGCGACCTGGAAGAAACCCAGCGCGAATGGTTTGTGGATCGCGACGACGATAGTAGCCCGGGGTTTATCGACAGCGACTACGGCGACGATTTCCCGGAGTCGGAAGATGAGCCGGAAGATGTAGACCCGGGTTACGCCGCATTCGCTAGCGAACTTGAGGACCCTCTTGCAGACTGGCCTGCGCCGGACGTGCCTCTGGATGAACTACCCGAGGTTCGCCAGCAAAAAGAGGCCTCTGTCTCGGAAATCACTCAATCCGAACCTTTGCCCGATAGCACCGCTGAAGCCTCCGACGAAGAATACCCGGTCACAGAGTTTCCGGAAGATGTAAACGGATCTCTTGATGAACTGGTCGGTGATGAAAGTGACCAGAACGGTGACGACCTGCTGTTTGAACCATCAAGTAACGATATGGATAGCAGTAGCGCGACGATGGCTGACGGCGACTATTTGTCCGGCGGCGAGACCTTTGACGAGTCCCCGGCAAACACCGACCCCGTGGAGCCAGAGGATCCCATCGAGCCCGAGGAGTCTGCCCAAGTCATTGTTCCCGACGAGCCTACCGATGGTTCAGACAATGGCGGTATACCAAGCTTTGGAGACAGTGATAGTTACCGCGAGCCCGAGCTTACTCAGGACGAGGGTGATGCAAACTACCTTGAAGAATCGCCGGTCGAGCAAACAGATACTTTTTCGGAAAACGAAGAGCACTTTGAAGAAGAGTTTGTCGATGACTTTCTCAATGATTTAGACCCACCGGAGGAAGAAGAGCTTCCTGCGGTCGAGGATTATGAGGAAGAGTTTGATTCGACACTGCTTGCCACAACCATGGCAGCAAGCAGTGTCGAAAGAGCCGCGCCTTTTGAAAGCCAAAGTATGACTGCAACAGATTCAGACGAGCCTATGCCAACCGACCCCATTCCCGTCACGGCACCAGAAAATGAAGCTGGCTCAACTCCGTGGGGAATGATCGCAGTGGTAGGCGTTGCGCTGGTATTGCTCGCCATTGGCGGCTTTGGTGTTATGCAGCAGCGGGGTGACATGCAGGCTGAAATTCGCGAATTGCAGGCCAAACTGGCCACTACCGTAAGTCCCGAAGAAGCAGGCATGGAACGAGAGCGCCAAAGGCAGGTCCAATTACAAAATGAGTCGCTGTCCACAGAGCTCGAAGCGCTCACTGCGGAAAACGATGCGCTGTCGCAGCGATTAGAAGAGCTGGAGTCGTTGCAGCTAGCGCAGGCTAACGCTGCGGCGGAAAAACTCGCCCAGGAAGAAGCCGCTGCAAAAGCGGCGGCGGAACGAGCAGCTCGTCAGGCGGCAGAGCAAGCCGCTGCAAAAAGCAAGGCAGCTTCTCCATCGGGCGCGGCTTCTTCAAGAAGCACGTCAACAGCAAAAGGTCCCTGGTTTGTTAACTTTGGATCCTATGCCGATCGCGGTATCGCTGATCAATGGGCAAATAAGTTGACGGTATCGAGTGGAGAGGTAGTGGTACAAACCGCGACCGCTGCGGGCAAAACACTCTATAGGGTTCGCGTAATCGGACTTTCCAACCAAGATTCAGCGGAGCGGGTTGCGACAGCGCTGGAACGACAATATCAATTGCCCAGGTTATGGGTAGGTAAAAACTAACCGTACAGGTACGACATCATGAAAAAGCAGTTAGTGGCATCACAACGAACAAGCCTTCAACAATGGGTAGCGACCCTAAGCCTGTGCGGCGTTATGGCTAGCTCGATAGCCGTCTCCGCAGATGCCTGTGAGCAACCCTCACGCCCGGAGTTACCGAATGGGGCAGAGGCCTCCATGGAAGCCATGCTCGCGGGACAAAAAGCGGTAAAAGCCTTTCAGGCTAGTAATATGGAATACATGAAGTGTTTGGAGGAACAATACTCCGCTGCCGAGATGGATGCTAAAAATGCTAAAGACGCCGATGCAAAGGCTCTGGCTAGTGGCGACTATGCCAAGTCAGTAGAGGCCTACAATGCAGCGGTTTCTGCCGAAGAAGACGTGGCAGGAGAGTTTAATGTGGCGTTGAGAGCTTACAAGGCAGCAAACAAATAGGTTTCTATTGCTGAAACCTTTATTCGCCGGTCTCTGGAGGAGGCTGATCACGCTTTTGATTTATGCGCCAGCGTGTGGGCATTAGCCTCCCAATCATCACCATCAAAATCTACGATAGTCATGTGCTCAGGCTTTTTGTCCAGACAGTTCACATTGACATCTACCCCATCCGGATTGGAGCGGGGAATATAGTAAGGTTTGATGCCGCAGTGACTACAAAAGTAGTGCTTGGCGACTCCCGAGTTAAAGGTATAGCAGCGTAGGTGCTCTTCGCCCTGAAGCAGAGTAAAGCGCGAAGCGGGCACGATGAGGTGTAGATAGCCGCCTTTGCTACAAATGGAGCAATTGCATCGTTCCAGCTCTACTGTCCCCGGCGCCTGAACGCTAAAGCGGACTTCTCCGCAGTGGCAGCCCCCGGTGTGGGTGAGTAGATTACTCATTAGTTGTTCGCCTTCAAAACTTCAGGCGAGTGTAAGCCCCGGTGCGTCCAGCATAAAGCGCGAACTGAAATTAGCTGTCAAAGATCCTGTCGTTCGGTCCGTAGAATCAACAATAGACAGCAGTTCGTCCATGAAAACCTTCTCGGAGGCCGCCGCCAGCGCGTCGAGATCGATGGGGCAGTTCTCCTGAACAATCGCCAGATCTCGTTCTAATCCATCGCGATCCTGAAGACCCAGAACTCGTACGACACGACTGCAGATTGCAGACACGGTCGACTGTTCCCGCTTACTGAAAGCCTGGTCGCGGCGCGCGGCAAGAGGCGCATCTATCACCGTATATTTCACAGAATCTCCAATCAAAACCATGGTGTTTTCTTAAAAACGCCATGCAAATCAAATCGGAGATTGCACCCTAGCGAAGCACTTACCTTCGAGACCACTCTGAAGAGAGGAAATTGTGGCTCAGGTCGCAGAAAAAACCGCAAAAGGGGTTAGCTAGGCGGTGTTTCCCTGATCACGGCACTACCTACGCGGTTTTCAGCCGGTCCGTTGCCAGATAAAGAAGCGGGCCGAATGACCCAAGAGCGAGGGTAAGAACTACCCAAATCCAGGGGTTTCGTCCGCGGGATCGAGCATGGGGCACTAAAAAGGTAAGCAGCAGAAGCAAAGCAATAACCAGGTCGACAAAAACCTGCAAACCACCGGGAGTTTTGTGTGTAGCAAAGATGCCTGCGACCCCGCCATTCATTAACGACCAAGTGGTCAGGGCGGCAAATGGAACAAGGATGATCAGGGCGAGAGTACGTTGGTTCATTTTGAATTCTCCGTTAAGAAGGTAAGAGCCTTGATAGGTTCAGCACATAGAGTGAATCGTCGGCGGAGGCGACTCAATAACCTCTGAGGTTATTGAATTGATCCGCTGCGTCGCGGCACACTGAAACCCCAGGATTAGTGTCAGCGCTTCGATTTACTGGCGCTTGGGCGACTACCGGAGTAATGCATGAGCTCACTGAACGCCTTCCCCAATCTGTGCAAGCAATGGCGGCAACGGCGACATCTGTCGCAGCTGCATCTGGCAGAGACCGCAGCCATTTCCCAACGTCACCTGAGCTGGCTTGAGACGGGCCGCAGCCAACCCAGTCGCGAAATGGTGCTCAAGCTCGCTGACGCGATGGAAGTTCCTCTGAGAGAGCGCAATACGCTGCTAAATGCCGCAGGCTTTGCGCCGCAGTATCTGGAGTCCAGTCTTGAAGAGCCGCATATGGCGCCTGTCGGTGAGGCGCTGACAGCTATTCTTGAGCATCACATGCCGTTTCCGGCTGTCGTCGTTAACCGCAAGTGGGACCGGATAATGGCGAACGCGGCGGCAGATCTGATGTTTAGCCTGGTCGACGCGAACACGGAGAAAACCGATAGAAAAGAAACGTTCAATCTGGCTGAAGCTACGCTCGCACCTCATGGACTGCGACGATATATCACCAACTGGGAGACCGCTCTGCCGATGTTCGTGAACCGTTTGCGCAGTGAGGCGCTCGCTTCCGGAGAAACGTCCACCATCGCGCATGTCGAAGCACTCATACGGAGTGCGGGAGAATTTCCCAATACTGTGCCTACGCCAGAACCGCTACTTCCGGTAATGCCGCTGGAGCTTGATATAGACGGGCTGCAGCTATCCCTGTTTACCGTAATGTCGACCTTCGGCACGCCCCAGGACATAACCACAGACGAACTGCGCATTGAGGCTTTTTACCCGGCCGACGATGCCACGCGTAATTTCTTTACAGGTACAAACGAATGACCACGCTATACATCACCGGCGCCGGCGTTAGTGCTGAAAGTGGCATTCCCACCTTTCGGGGTGAAGATGGGTTTTGGACCATTGGAAGCCGAAACTACACCCCGCAGGAAATGGCGACACGGGCAATGTACGAGCAGGATACCCTGCAGTTTCTGCGTTGGTACTATCATCGATTTGCCACATACAGGCATCACGGACCTAACCCCGTGCATCACTGGTTAGCCGACAAAGACCTCATTACTCAAAACATTGACGGCTTGGATGGCAAGGCAGGAAACAAAGACTACATCGCTATTCATGGGCGCTTGGATCAGATGACTTTGTTCCACGATCAAGCAATGGCGGAACAGGTTTCTTCGATAGAGACGCCCTGGGATGATGTCGATGAAAGCGCGCTGGATGCGAGCTTAAAATCGGTCTTTCGGATCGAAGACAAGCCGGTTCTTGGCGAGTCCTACAAACCCTACGTATTGCTCTTTGATGAGTACTACACAGAGCTGTACCGAATCTCAGAAGCAAGAGCACGAATGCTGGCTGCGCAACGGATGGTGTTCATGGGCACGTCATTTAGCGTGAACATTACGATGATGGCTTTGGACATCGCCATGGCCAGGGAAACGCCGATAGAAATAGTAGATCCGCAGCCCGTGAAGGTACCCTACGAGAACACCACCTATCATGCGATGACGGCATTGAGCTACATAGAGCAGTCATAAGTGATAGTGAGACAGGTGCCATGACGAAGCTCACAATTTACCCTTTAGTGACCGTCGCATGTAGTGGCCGTCGCGTGCATTACGACAAGCTTACTCGCGACCAGGCAGCGCAGGCTTTATGACTAAACCAGAGCATAGCTGATGTTCTACAATGAAGAGGCACTCAACAATAAACCGTAACCGGAGAAGCGCATGACATTAACTAAAAAACTGGGCGCCGAGTTTATCGGTACCTTCTGGCTGGTTCTTGGGGGCTGCGGCAGTGCCGTACTTGCGGCCGCTTTCCCTGATGTGGGCATTGGCCGTCTTGGCGTTTCTCTGGCCTTTGGACTCACGGTGTTAACCATGGCCTTCGCCATCGGACACATCTCCGGGTGTCACCTCAATCCAGCGGTCTCTCTCGGTTTGTGGTCAGGAGGCAGGTTTCCGTTATCAGAGCTGGGGCCCTACGTAGCGGCGCAAGTTGCCGGTGGCATTGCCGGAGCGGCTATTCTGTATGTCATTGCGACAGGGCAGGCAGGTTTTGATGTTACGGCAGGTTTTGCATCCAATGGCTTTGGAGAACACTCGCCGGGCGGCTACAGTTTGACTGCGGCATTAGTCACAGAGCTGGTCATGACCTTTATGTTCCTCATGATAATTTTGGGAGCCACTGATCAGCGCGCGCCTGCGGGATTCGCACCCATAGCGATTGGATTGGGACTTACGTTAATCCATCTAATCAGCATTCCCATCACAAACACGTCGGTAAATCCTGCTCGCAGTACAGGCGTTGCGTTGTTTCAGGGAAGTTGGGCGATCTCACAGCTGTGGTTGTTCTGGCTTGCTCCGCTAGGAGGAGCCCTGTTAGCAGGTCTTTGCTATCGATGGTTCGAAGCAGAAGACTGAGGACGCCAGATCGCACCAGGATCGCTGAGCGAATAGTCGTTTTCACAAAGGGGCCCGCGGTCCCTTTTTTCTGCACTCTTTAAGAGTGACCGTCAGAGAATTGCGCCACTGTCTTCCAATAACTCCGCCACGGCCGCTGCCATAATCCGGTAACCCCTCTTATTAAAATGCACAGCGTCGCTTTTTACAGACCGATCCCGCATGAGACGCGGCAGAACGGCGTCATCCATGGGCACCTCAAGTCGATCGGCAACTTCTTCGTAGTAGCTTGGCACTGACAGGGTTAAGTTTCGGCCGGGTACGCCGAGCATCATCACTTCTGCTCCGCTTTTGCGAATTGCCTGGATCATTGAGACAAGGTTCGCCTGAGTAAGGCTCGGGGAGACGTTGCGCAAGGTATCGTTACCGCCATGCACAAGCACAACCAGATGGGGTTTGTGTTCTTCAAGGACCCGGGGCAAACGCATTAAACCCTCGGCGCTCAGCTCGCCTGGAACACCCGCGTTGGTAACCTTAATGCCTGTGAGTTCCTCAAGGATCGCCGGGTAAGCATGCTGGGGGGCGGCGCCGGTGCCATAAGTTAGGCTGTCGCCAAAAGCGAGAATCCTTGCATCGCTAGCAAGGGGGTTAAGCGACGGGTCACTGCACCCGGCAAGACAGAGCACCGTAAGCAATGCATAAAACGTACGGCGCATGATGAGCATACCCGGGGCGTGTTACTCCACAGTCACCGACTTTGCCAGATTTCGGGGCTTATCTACGTCGGTGCCTTTTTGCAGTGCGACGTGGTAAGACAGTAGCTGTAACGCCACCGTGTAGATGACCGGCTGCAGTATCTCAGGCGTATGTGGCATAGCCAACACATGAACGCCGGGCTCATCTTTGAACCCTGCATCCACATCTGCAAATACATACAACTCACCGCCGCGGGAGCGAACTTCTTCCAGGTTCGACTTAAGCTTATCCAGCAGGTCGTCATTGGGAGCAACCGCCACAATGGGCATGTCCGCATCAACAAGTGCCAGCGGTCCGTGCTTCAGTTCACCGGCGGGGTACGCCTCGGCGTGAATATAGGAGATCTCCTTTAGCTTCAGCGCGCCTTCCATAGCGATGGGGTACTGAATACCGCGACCGAGAAACAAAGCATGGTGCTTCTGAATGAAGGACGCAGACATTGCTTCAATTTGTGGGTCAATTTTTAGGGTCTGCTTAACCAAATCTGGCAGTTGCGTAAGACCAGACACGAGTTGCTGTTCCCTTTCTGAACTTAAACCACGGTGACGACCCAGCGCCACGGCAAGCATCAAAAAGGCGACGAGCTGAGTGGTAAACGCTTTTGTAGACGCAACGCCAATCTCAATACCGGCGCGCGTCAAAAAGGCCATATCGCTCTCTCGAACCAGAGAACTGTTGTCCACGTTTGCAATCACAAGGCTCGCAATAAATTCATCGGGAGCCGCATGACGAAGCGCCGCCAGGGTGTCAGCGGTTTCACCGCTTTGTGAAATCGTGACCAGCAATGTACCTGGATGAGAAACACGCTTTCGATACCGAAACTCTGAAGCAACCTCGACCTGGCAGGGAATGCCCGCAATATCCTCGAGCCAGTAACGAGCCACAAGGCCTGCGTGATAACTTGTGCCGCAAGCAACGATTTGCACCGCTTTGGTTTTGGCAAAGGCCTCTGCAGCGCCTTCGCCAAACACACTGTCGTCAATTTTTTCTGCGGCGGCTTTTGCAAAGGTCGCTGCTAACGCATGCGGCTGCTCGTAAATCTCCTTGAGCATATAGTGCTCGAAATCGCCCAAATCGGCGTCTTCGATATCACCGGAAATTCGCTTCATCTCGCGCTGAACGGGCTCGCCCTCGCCATCATAAATGGCAAGCCCCGCGGCACTGCAAGCAACGAGGTCGCCTTCTTCCAGGTAGATAAATCGATCCGTCACCTGGCGAAGTGCCATGGTATCCGAGGCTAAAAAATGCTCCCCAATACCTACACCCACCACCAAGGGACTACCCGAACGTGCAGCGACAACCTCTTCTGGATTATTCGTATCAATCGCCGCAAGCGCATAAGCGCCCTCAAGGCGCGCCACCGTAGAACGCATAGCCTCAAGTAAAGTAGACCCTTCACTCACTGCCCTGTGTAGCAAGTGAACAATCACTTCGGTGTCGGTGGCCGAAACAAAGTCATAGCCTGAGTCGCATAGCTCGTCGCGCAGGGCTTTGTGATTTTCGATGATGCCATTGTGCACGACGGCAACCCGCTGCCCCGAAATATGCGGATGAGCGTTGGCTGCCGATGGCTGACCATGGGTTGCCCAACGCGTATGCGCGATACCAGTACAGCCCAGAATCGGGTTTAGTGTTTGTGCTTCTTCGAGGGCCGCCACCTTGCCTTGATACTTGTGCAGCTGCAGTCGCTGCTCGTTATCAATCAACGCCATCCCGGCAGAGTCGTAGCCGCGATACTCCAAACGTCTGAGGCCCTCAAGGAGAATTTCTGATACTTCACGCCGCGCCGTCGCAGCCACAATTCCACACATGGATCAGTCTCCTCGACCTTCGTTTTCGGCTTCTTCCGCTCGTTGCTTGGGTGTTAGCCAACCATCAATATTTCGCTGTTTGGCTCGAGACACACCCAAAGCGCTTTGGGGAACGTCCCGGGTCACCGTAGAACCGGCAGCCACAAAACCGCCATCGCCCACGTCCAAGGGGGCAACCAACGTACTGTTTGAGCCAATGAACACGCCATCCCCCAAGGCAGTCTTATACTTGTTAACGCCGTCGTAATTGCAGGTGATCGTCCCCGCACCGATGTTGACACCCGCACCCAGCTCCGCATCACCGACATAGCTCAGATGATTAACTTTGCTGCCCTCACCAATCTTCGACTTTTTGGTTTCGACAAAGTTTCCAATACGCGCGCCTTTTGCGAGGACCGTACCGGGTCGCAACCGCGCGTAAGGACCCACAGAGCACTCCGCAGCCACTTCGCTCTCATCGATATGGCTCATGGCGTGAATTTCACTTCCGGCACCGATAGCGCAGTTGGACAACACACAGTTAGGCCCTATGCGAACACCCGCACCGAGGGTGACCTCGCCCTCGAACACGCAGTTCACGTCGATAAACACATCTCGGCCACACTCCAAGCTACCGCGAACATCAATCCGGGTGGGGTCGACAAGAGAGACTCCCGCAATCATGAGATCGATGGCTGCTCTATGGCGATAGACCGCCTCCGCCTCTGCAAGCTGCACGCGATCATTGATGCCCATAACCTCGTTAGCGTCATTGGCGCGCAGCGCGGCAACGCAATGGCCCTCGCTGACCGCCATAGACAGTATGTCGGGTAAGTAATACTCCCCCTGGGCGTTCGCGTTACCCACCCGCGGCAAATACTCATTAAGCAGCGCGGCAGGATAGGCAAGCACTCCGGTATTAATTTCTGTGACGGCGCGCTGCTCTTCGCTCGCGTCTTTATGCTCAACCACTCCCAACAGCTGATCACCGCTATCACGCAGTACGCGGCCATAGCCGTCAGGATCATCAAGGTCTGCGGTAAGCAAAGCAGGGGCGTTATCTGTCAAATCCTGCAGCGTAGTGGCGCGCAGTAAGGGCACGTCCCCATACAAAACCAACACCGTAGAGTCAGCATCTACTCCGGGCATGGCCTGTAAAACCGCGTGGCCCGTGCCCAGCTGCTCTTCCTGCATGACCCACACCAGGTCTTTAGCATCCAAAGCGTCTCGAACCCGTTCTGAGCCATGCCCAACGACAACATGTATGCGCACAGGCAACAGCTTTCGCGCGCTATCGAGGACGTGTGCTAGGAGTGGTCGATTCGCGAGTGGATGCAGCACTTTGGGGAGATCGGAGCGCATTCGCGTTCCCTGACCCGCGGCCAGAATGATGACTTCAAGCTTCATGGAATAGAGCCCGGTTACCCGGCCTTAGTCAATAATCAGGCATACGATGGTACTGACTGACCGGTGCTTTACAACGCGACTAATACCGACTGGTTCACAACCTCGGTAGCCGCCCCAAATCCGAAACCCGCTAAGCAACACATCGGCGTTGATGCCGGGAAGTATCAAAACCACCATGGCATGAAACAAAAACCCCGGCATTGCCGGGGTTTCAGAGTAAACGTTTCAAAGAGACTTAGCTGCCACGACCCGCTCGGTTACGCATCTTACGCAGCGTAGCCAACTGTGCAGCCGCTTCTGCCAACTGCGAAGACGCTCGACCATAATCAAAGTCGCCTGTTTGATTAGCCAGAGCCTGTTCTGCTTCGCGTCGGGCTTCTTCCGCCGCGGCTTCGTCTACATCGTCAGCACGCATGGCCGTATCAGCGAGAACCGATACCACGCCGGGCTGTACTTCAAGGTAGCCGCCAGACACATAGTAAACCTGCTCTTCACCACTTTGCAGGGTAATCCGAATAGGCCCTGGAATCAGGGACGACAGCAATGGCGCGTGACCGTAGTTGACGCCCAGCTCGCCGACTTCGCCGGTTGCAACCAGCGACTCAATCAGACCGGAGAAGATTTCTTCCTCAGCACTGACGATGTCGCAATGGATAGTCATGGCCATACTTTCTACCTCTGGTTCTCAGCGAGTGGCGATTTACAGGTTCTTGGCTTTCTCGACGGCTTCGTCGATGCTGCCAACCATGTAAAACGCCTGCTCTGGCAGATGATCGTACTCGCCGGCCAGAATAGCGTTAAAGCCAGAGATCGTATCCTTCAAAGACACATACTTTCCGGGAGCACCGGTGAAGATCTCCGCCACGTGGAAAGGCTGTGACAGAAAACGCTCAATTTTACGAGCACGATCAACAGTTTGCTTGTCGTCCTCCGACAGCTCGTCCATACCCAAAATAGCGATAATGTCCTTGAGCTCTTTGTAACGCTGAAGAACGTTCTGGACGCCACGAGCAGCGTCGTAGTGCTCGTTACCAATCAGGAGCGGGTCCAGCTGACGGGACGTGGAGTCCAAAGGGTCTACCGCGGGGTAAATACCTTTCGCCGCAATGTCTCGCGACAGTACAACGGTGGAATCCAGGTGCGCAAAGGTCGTGGCAGGCGATGGGTCTGTCAGGTCATCGGCCGGTACGTATACCGCCTGGATTGACGTAATAGAACCGGTCTTTGTGGACGTAATACGTTCCTGAAGAGCACCCATTTCCTCAGCCAGTGTGGGCTGATAGCCCACGGCTGAAGGCATACGTCCCAGCAGTGCCGATACTTCGGTTCCCGCCAAGGTGTAACGGTAAATGTTATCGATAAACAGCAGAACGTCACGGCCCTCGTCACGGAACTTCTCTGCCATGGTCAAACCAGTAAGGGCAACACGGAGGCGGTTTCCGGGCGGCTCGTTCATCTGGCCGTAAACCATCGCTACCTTGGAGTTTGAGGGGTTCTCAATATCAACAACCTTGGACTCCTGCATCTCGTAGTAGAAGTCGTTACCTTCTCGAGTACGCTCACCCACACCCGCAAATACTGACAGTCCGGAGTGCTGCAGAGCGATGTTGTTAATCAACTCCATCATGTTGACGGTCTTACCAACACCCGCACCACCAAAGAGTCCGACCTTACCGCCTTTGGCGAAGGGACAAACCAGGTCGATTACCTTGATACCTGTTTCGAGGAGGTCATCAGAGGCTGAAAGCTCTTCGTAAGTAGGCGCAGCGCGGTGAATAGATGCGCGCTCCTGCTCACCGATAGGGCCGCGCTCATCGATAGGATTACCAAGCACGTCCATAATGCGACCCAGAGTCTCGCCTCCGACAGGAACCGCAATGGGTGCGCCTGTGTTAGCCACATCCAGTCCGCGGGACAGGCCCTCGGAGGAACCCATGGCAATCGTGCGAACCACACCATCACCAAGCTGCTGCTGAACTTCCAGAGTAATGTCTTTCTCTGTGATCTTCAGCGCGTCATAAACCTGCGGCACAGAATCGCGGGGAAATTCCACGTCGATTACCGCGCCGATGATCTGTACGACTCGTCCGCTACTCATGTGTGTTCCTCTTCTCTTTAACTGATAGCAGCCGCGCCACTTACGATCTCAGAAAGCTCTTGAGTAATCGCAGCCTGGCGGGCCTTGTTGTAAATCAACTGGAGTTCGTCAATGAGATCGCCAGCGTTATCGGTCGCGTTCTTCATTGCCAACATCCGGGCGGCTTGCTCACAAGCGGCATTTTCGATAACCGCCTGATAAACCTGAGACTCTATGTAACGAGTTAGCAAACCTTCCAAAAGGTCGCGCGCCTCGGGCTCATAGATATAGTCCCAGTGATGTTTCATTTCTTCACTGTCTTCTGCCTGCAGTGGAAGTATCTGCTCCACCGTCGGCGTTTGAGTCATCGTGTTCACAAACTCGTTGCTCACCAGGAAGAGGCGGTCGATCTTGCCTTCTTCGTAAGCATCGAGCATGGTTTTTACACCACCAATCAGGTCTTCCAGTGACGGCTCTTCGCCGATGTCGCGCGCTACGGCTATTACGTTACCGCCGTAGCTGTTGAAAAATGCAATCGCCTTGCTGCCTACAAGAGAGAGATCGATCTCTATGTCCTGATCGGCCCACTCTTTCATCGCTCGAATAGTGGCCTTGAACAAATTCATGTTCAGACCGCCGCACAGACCTCGATCAGTAGAGACGATGATGAAGCCAACGCGTTTGATCTCGCGCTCTTCCATGTATACGTGACGATACTCGGGTGCCGAGTTAGCGATGTGGCCTACAACGGAACGAATGCGGCGAGCGTAGGGCTTGCCGACTTCCATGCGGTCCTGCGCCTTGCGCATTTTACTCGCGGCGACCATTTCCATAGCACTGGTGATCTTCTGAGTACTTTGAATACTCGTGATCTTGGTGCGGATTTCTTTACCGGCTGCCATTAATGCGTCTCCGGACTCAGTAAGTCTGTGTAGACTTAAAGGTCTGAATCAGTGATTCGAAGGTACCCGCGATCTCGTCGTTGTAATCACCGGACTCGACAACCTTCTGCATAAGCTCGCCATGCTCGGCGTGTGCGTATGACAGCAGAGCAGATTCGAAGTCACCGATCTTCTCGACCTCTACATCCTTCAAATGCCCTTCGTTCGCGGCATACAAGACGAGACCCATTTCCGCGATGCTCTGCGGCGAGTACTGCTTTTGCTTCATGAGCTCGGTTACACGCTCCCCGTGATCCAGCTGAGCCTTGGTGGCATCATCGAGATCGGAAGCGAACTGCGAGAACGCCGCCAACTCACGATACTGTGCAAGTGCCGTACGAATACCACCCGACAGCTTTTTAATAACCTTGGTCTGAGCAGCACCACCCACTCGCGATACAGAAATACCTGCGTTCATCGCGGGACGAACGCCCGAGTTAAACATGTCTGTCTCGAGGAAGATCTGACCATCGGTAATGGAGATCACGTTGGTCGGTACGAAGGCCGATACATCCCCTGCCTGGGTTTCAATGACGGGCAACGCGGTCAGTGAGCCAGTTTTTCCCTTAACAGCCCCGTCCGTGAAATTCTCTACGTAGTCGGCATTTACACGGGCTGCGCGCTCCAAGAGACGTGAATGCAAATAGAACACGTCCCCTGGATAAGCTTCACGACCCGGTGGGCGACGAAGGAGGAGAGAAATTTGACGGTAGGCTACGGCTTGCTTACTCAGGTCATCGTAAATAATCAGGGCATCTTCGCCGCGGTCGCGGTAGTACTCGCCCATGGTGCAGCCTGCAAAGGGTGCCAGATACTGCATAGCCGCAGGATCCGATGCATTTGCGGCGACGACAATGGTGTGATCCATTGCGCCGTGTTCTTCAAGCTTGCGAACAACTGCTGCTACCGAAGACGTCTTCTGACCGACGGCGACGTAGACACACTTAATGCCCGTGCCTTTCTGGTTAATAATCGCGTCGACAGCAATTGCGGTCTTACCGATCTGGCGGTCTCCAATGATCAGCTCCCGCTGACCGCGACCGATAGGAACCATGGCATCAATCGCCTTGAGACCAATCTGTACTGGTTGATCAACTGACTGACGGGCAATAACACCCGGGGCAACCTTCTCGAGAGCGTCAGTTTCCGCCGCGTTGACAGGGCCCTTACCATCGATAGGCGTACCGAGCGCGTCAACAACACGACCCTGCAGCTCTGGTCCTACGGGGACTTCCAAAATTCGACCCGTGCAGCGGCAAGTCTGGCCTTCAGCCAAACCTTTATAGTCACCGAGGACAACGGCACCTACAGAATCACGCTCAAGGTTCAGTGCCATTCCATAGACACCACCATCAAACTCGATCATTTCGCCGTACATGACTTCGGTAAGACCGTGGATGCGGATAATGCCGTCCGTTACGGAGACAATCGTGCCGACGTTTCGCGCTTCGCTGCTGACGTCCAGCTGATCGATTCGCTGGCGAATCAGATCGCTTATTTCAGATGGGTTCAGTTGCTGCATGATCTGTTCCTCAAAAACTAGTTTGTCAGTGCTTCGGCCAGCTTGTTCAGCCGTCCCCGAACACTGCCATCAATAACCAGGTCGCCTGCGCGAATTAGTACGCCGCCCAAAAGACTACTGTCGATACTGGTGCTCACTACCACTTCGCGATCCAGACGCTTACCCAGGGCCTGCGCAATACGGTCTCTCACCGCATCCGGCACCTCAAAGGGCGACACCATCTCTACGTCGACACTTTGCTCGCGTTGAGCTTTTAGTTGTGCAAACTGCGTCAAAATGTTCGGCACCAGGCCCAGTCGACGGTTCTCCGCAAGCACATGCAAAAACCGTTTGCGGCTTTCTCCCAACTCATCACCCATCAGGGCGACAAAAGCATCCGCTTGCTTCTCGGTGGTCAGAGATGGGTCAGCAAGAAGGTCCTGGACGGCAGCATCAGATACCACAGCTGAAATAAGCTGCAGCTCCGTCAACCACTCATTGAGAGCGTTCTCTGTGCCGGCATATTCAAATGCTGCGCGGGCATAAGGTCGCGCAAGAGTACTGAGCTCAGCCATAAACCCGGCCTACAGCTCTGCGGCGAGCTTATCGACGATATCGGCGTGTGCCGACGCGTCTATGCTCGCGCCCAGTACCTTCTCTGCACCTACCAGAGAAAGCGCTGCGACCTGACTACGAAGTTGCTCTCGTGCCCGGTTACTCTCTTGTTCAATTTCAGCCTGCGCTGCCGCCTTCACGCGATCTGCCTCTGCCACAGCGGCATCTTTGGCTTCATCAACGATTTGAGTGGCTCTACGATTAGCTGCGTCAACGATACCTGCAGCTTCATCTTTGGCTTCTTTTAAGCGTTCAACAGCTTTCTCTTTGGCCAAATCAAGATCGTGGCTTGCCTTATCGGCAGCAGCCAGACCTTCAGAGATTTTCTGCTCACGCTCCTGCATCGCTGCCAGAATAGGCGGCCAAACGTACTTCATGCAGAAGACGACGAAGCCTACAAATGCCAGCATTTGCCCGATGAGGGTAAGGTTAATATTCACTACCTGCTCCTTGCGAAAACACGCGGACGGCGCGCGCCGTCATGGGATAAGTAATCCTGCGTATTAAGCCGCTGCACCAGGTGCAACAACAAAGATCAGGAACATAGCGATACCAACACCAATAATGGGGATAGCGTCTACCAGGCCAGCACCCAGGAAGAAGGTAGTTTGCAGCTTGGGAGCAAGCTCCGGCTGACGTGCAGAACCTTCGATCAGCTTACCGCCGAGAAGGCCTACGCCAATCGCAGCACCAAGACCGCCAAGGCCCATCATGATTGCAGCAGCAACGTAGATCAGTTCCATTGTTTTCTCCTAAAGTCTAAAAGTATCGAAAGTTACAAAAGTACGTGTGTTAATTGGTTCGTTTTAATCAGGTTCTTAGTGGTCTTCGTGGGCCATGCTCAGGTACACGATAGTCAGCACCATAAAGATGAAAGCTTGCAGCGTGATGACCAAAATATGGAAGATCGCCCAACCAACCTGCATAAGCGCGGCCGGCAACATCCAGGCAACGCCGGCACTGAACAGTGCAGCTATCAAAATAAAGATCATCTCACCGGCATACATGTTGCCGAAAAGTCGCAAGCCCAGTGAGAACGGCTTGGCCAGCAGACCGACCACTTCCATAAACAAGTTCACCGGGATAAACAAAGGGTGGTTAAACGGGTTCAGTGTGAGTTCTTTCACAAATCCGAAGCCCTTCACCTTAATGGAGTAGTAAAGCATCAGGATAAAGATGCCCACCGCCATACCCATAGTGATATTGGGGTCTGTTGACGGCACAATTTTTTGGTACTCAACACCAAACAACATCAATGTGTGCGGAATAAGGTCGACGGGTAACAGATCCATGAGGTTCATGAGAAAAACCCAAACAAAGATCGTTAATGCTAAGGGAGCCACCATAGGATTGCGGCCATGAAAAGTGTCTTTAACCGTGTTGTCGACAAAACCAACGACCATTTCTATGGCATTGGTCAATCCGGTGGGAACATCTGAAGAAGCTTTTTTGGCAATACTGCGAAACAACCAGCAGAACAATATTCCGAGACCAATAGACCAAATCATGGAATCAACATGGATAGCGTTGAAACCCATAGCAGATGCTTCTTCGCCGCCATGAGCCATAGTCCAGACACCGCCTTCCTGCACTGTGCTGCCATCATGACGATGGTAACCACCAGGAAGTTTTCCGTAGGTAAGATTCGTCAGGTGGTGGACGATATAGTCGGAAATTGTCTGAGATTCGCCTGCCATCTGTATCCTTGCCCTGCGCTCTTCCTATGACTTTCGTTTAGTTGTCGCCGTTATCTTGTTTTGCTGTTGCCATTATTAGAGGCAACCAAGAGACGAACACCATCTACTATCTGTACAACCCAAAACAATCCAAACCCCGCAAATACCAGACCCGGGTAGCTGGGTTTCAAAACCGCAAATACCAGCGCGAATGCTACTGCGCTTAATACCAGCTTTCCTACTTCGGCTGATAAACCCAGCCGGGCTGCTTGTCGCGCGCTTTGCCTGGCTGCTGCAGTAATCCGAACTGCAAAGTAAGCCTGGGGCAGCATCGCGCACATCGCGCCGCAAGCCAGAGACACCGCGCTGGGTAGTCCGGCCACCAAAAAGGTAATTGGCGCCAAAATAAACAGCAATATCACCTGGAAGAGGGTCGTCCGCAGGTAGTGCGGCCTAAGGGGCGTCTTACGCGCGGCCTGAACAGCCTTTTCACCCACCCTTTCTTGCGCCACTAAACGTACGTCCTGATTTGGGCGGCGCGCATTATAGAAGTTATACCTATCGCATTCAAGCGAAGGGGGCCCGTGTTTTCTGAAAAAACCCTTATGTCACATCGACTTGCGAAATAAGCCGTTAAGCGGGAAATCACCAAGCCAGGTCCAGAATTGCTTAAAAAACTCGATGTATGGGAAAAACACTACATCTAGATCAGCGCTTATCGATAAGAACTACATCTAGTAGCGAAAACTTTTCTTATTTTAGATGGGTCAGAATGCCGTCAAGCTCATCGAGACTACCGTACTTGACTACCAAAGTGCCCTTACCACTGGCGCTGTGCTGAATGCTCACCTTACTGCCCAGTTTTTGCGACAGTTCGTCCTGAAGACTGCGGATATTGGGGTCCAATGCCTTTGGTTCTGGCTTTGGTTTATCGCTTTGGAGGCTACGAACGAGTGCTTCGGCCTGACGAACCGACAAACCTTTGGCAACAACACGCCTGGCGATCTGTACCTGTTGCTCGGCATCAAGAGTCAACAAACAACGGGCATGTCCCATATCGAGGTCGCCGTGCTCAAGCAAGACACGCACATCTGGTTGCAAAGACGTCAGTCGAAGAAGGTTTGCGACGGCTGAGCGTGACTTACCCACAGCATCGGCGACCTGCTGCTGGGTCATCTCAAATTCATTCTGCAAACGTTCCAGCGCATAGGCCTCTTCAATGGGGTTGAGGTCTTCTCTTTGAATATTTTCGATGAGCGACATGGCGATGGTCGCCTCATCAGAAACGTTTCGGATTAAGACGGGAATGCTATCAAGTCCGGCCTGTTGCACAGCACGCCAGCGGCGCTCGCCCGCGATGATCTCAAAACGCTCGTTAGCAATGGGTCTGACGACGATGGGCTGCATAACACCTTGCGCCTTAATGCTGTCAGCAAGCTCTTGAAGGGCTACAGGATCAAAGTCACGCCTCGGTTGGTACTGGCCACGCTCTATCAGATCCACGGGTAGCTCCTGAAGGAGCCCTTTTTCATTGCTGCTTGCTTCGGCAAGAGGCGCCGCTTCGGGACGCTGACTGCCGGCCAAAAGCGCATCAAGCCCTTTGCCAAGACTGCGTCGTTTAGCCGCCATAACTACGCTCCCGAACCATTGTCAGATGAAAGAAGACGTTCCTCACGACGGATCATCTCGCCCGCAAGGGCCATGTAAGCGCGAGAACCCCGTGAATATTTATCGTAATGCATCGCCGGTACGCCGTGACTCGGCGCTTCGGCCAGGCGAACGTTGCGAGGAATGACCGTTCGATAAACCTTGTCGCCAAAGTGCTCATGGAGCTGACCGGACACCGCATTGGTCAGGCTGTTCCTGGGGTCGTACATAGTACGCAAAATACCCTCTACCTCTAGCCCGACATTAACGCTGGATTTCACCTGCTCTACGGTGTCCAGAAGTGCCGAAAGACCTTCCAGGGCAAAATACTCACACTGCATCGCGATAATCACACCGTCGGCAGCAACCAAACCATTTAGCGTCAACAAGTTCAGAGAAGGTGGACAATCAATGAGTATGTAATCGAAGTTGGACTGAACCAGCCCCAGAGCAGTGCGTAGACGCCTTTCACGACCATCCGCTTGTATGAGCTCAACTTCGGCCGCTGTCACATCGCCGTTCGCTGGAAGAACACTAAAACCACCCTCAGCGGCGGGTTGCATAGCTTCCTCAACGCTACAGGCGCCTACTAAAACATCATAACTACTGCGCTCAAGAGAATACTTGTCGACGCCACTACCCATACTGGCGTTACCCTGAGGATCGAGATCCACAAGAAGAACCCGTTTTCGCATAGCCGCCAGGGAAGCAGCCAGGTTAACGCAGGTGGTGGTTTTACCAACACCTCCTTTCTGGTTGGCAATAGCAATTATGCGAGCCAATTTAGTGCTCTCTCGTTAATCCAGGTAGTTATGTTCATCGCTGCTATTGTTCCGTTTTAGATTGTATCCGCAACAGACAGCGGTCCTCTGACAATCCGGGCACCTGTAAATCAATCATTGATATCTCAAACGCGCCAGATCCTATGCGCTGCAGCTCATCATCGGGACGTTGCCCCTTCATGGCAAGAAACTCCCCTCCAGGAACCAACAGATGCTGACAGCCCGATATCATATCATCGAGGGATGCAAAGGCTCGGGATAAAACGGCATCATAGGCTCGATCCGGAACAAACTCAGCAACTCTTGATTTAATGACGTCCACGTTACCAAGACCTAATTCATTTGAAGCGTGCACCAGAAAACGGGTCTTTTTTCCGTTACTGTCCAGCAACGTGAAATGAGAATCGGGTAAGGCTATGGCCAAAGGTATTCCGGGTAAACCAGCACCTGTACCAACGTCGATAAAACGCTGCACCTGTAAGTGAGGAAGCACCGCAAGACTGTCTAAAAGGTGCCGCGTTACCATCGCTTGCTCATCGCGAACAGCGGTAAGGTTGTAGGCCTTGTTCCAGTGGGAAAGGAGTTTTAAATATTGCAGCAATAGCTGCTGTTGCGCCTCGGACAAGTCAAGCCCGAGGCTGGTCAATCCCTGGCTGAGTTGTTTAAACACCAATCAGTGCGTTTGCTGACGAGCACTCCGAGGCTCTACAGGCGCCTCTGCGGGAGCACTCTGCTGTGAGACACCCTGCTTTCGCTTCATATGAACCAACAGTAAGGAAATAGCCGCAGGCGTAACGCCCGGTATTCTTGACGCGCGCCCCAGGGTCTCGGGTTTTTGGGCTATCAGTTTGTCGCGCACTTCGTGGGACAGCCCCTGAACCAGCGTGTAATCCATATCCAGTGGTAAGGACAGACCTTCGTAGCGTCGGACCCGATCGATCTCATCGCGCTGACGATCAATATAACCCGCATATTTGGCCTGGATGCTGATTTGCTGAGCTGCTTGTTCGTGTTTTACAGCATCGCTATCCAAACCCGCTATATCCGCGTAGTCAATCTCCGGGCGTTTTAGTAGTTCAGCGTAGCTGTACTCTCGTGCCAACGGCTTGCTCAGCTTTGCGCTTAATCCTTCGGCAGCACTACTGCCAGGGTGCACAAACGTCACCAGCAGGCGCTTTTTTTCGTTCTCGATAATGTTTTGTTTTTCGCTGAATTGGGCCCAGCGCTCATCGTCTACCAAACCGAGCTTTCGACCCTGTTCAGTTAGACGGAGGTCCGCATTATCTTCGCGTAGCAGCAATCGATGTTCAGCGCGGGATGTGAACATGCGATAAGGCTCTTTAGTACCCATGGTAATCAAATCATCTACCAACACGCCGAGATAGGCCTCATCTCTGCGCGGACACCAGGGCGCCTCTTCTCGTATCGCGAGTGCGGCATTGATACCCGCTAAAAGTCCCTGCGCGGCGGCCTCTTCATAACCGGTAGTGCCGTTAATCTGCCCGGCGAAATAAAGACCAGAAATGCTTCGTGTTTCCAGGGACGATCGCAAATCTCTCGGGTCAAAGAAATCATATTCAATGGCATAACCCGGGCGTGTGATATGCGCATTTTCAAATCCTGAGATACTGCGCACCAAAGCCATCTGCACATCGAAAGAAAGACTGGTAGAAATTCCATTCGGATAGAGCTCGTTTGTTGTTAAGCCCTCGGGCTCTACAAATACCTGGTGTGATGATTTATTCGCAAAGCGCTGGACCTTGTCTTCAACACTGGGGCAGTAACGGGGGCCCTCTCCCTCAATAACACCGGTATACAAAGGGCTGCGATCGAGCCCGCCACGAATAATGTCGTGAGTCTTCTCGTTGGTATATGCCACCCAACAGCAGCGCTGCTCCGGGTGTTCGCTACGGTCTCCCAAAAATGACATTACCGGTCGGGGAGTATCGCCCCATTGCTGCTCAAGACTATCCAGATCAATGCTGCGCGCATCCAGTCGGGGCGGTGTTCCGGTCTTCAGACGTTCAACTCTGAGCGGTAACTCTCGCAACCGCTCAGCCAAAGTATTGGAGGGGGGATCACCGGCTCGGCCTCCTGCAGAACGGGTAAGACCGATGTGCATCTTGCCCCCGAGAAACGTCCCTGTCGTCAAAATGACTCTTGGTGCTCTGAATCGTAATCCCGTTTGTGTGACAACACCCTGGATCGTGCCATTTTCGATAATCAGATCGTCAACTGCCTGCTGGAAAACCTGTAGTCCCACTTGTGCTTCGATGATTGCGCGGATGGCATTGCGGTATAGAACCCGATCAGCTTGAGCGCGAGTAGCGCGCACTGCCGGACCTTTGCGATTATTGAGCACGCGAAACTGAATACCAGCCTGATCGGTAGCCTTCGCCATGGCTCCGCCGAGGGCATCAATTTCACGAACTAGATGACTCTTCCCGATTCCGCCAATAGCCGGGTTACATGACATCTGCCCCAGGGTGTCTACGGAGTGAGTCAAAAGCAAAGTTGCACAGCCCATCCTGGCTGCGGCTAACGCGGCTTCTGTGCCGGCGTGTCCGCCTCCGATGACAATAACGTCAAACTTTGAAGGATGTTCCATGATTCGATTGTAACTGTTCCGGCGCGTCTTCTGGTGAATTAGCTGGTTTCGGATGTTGTGGAAACGGGGCGCGGATTATAAGTGGCGAGGATCATCCTGCAAGACAATAGTTATATAAGTATTAAAGTACCTTTATATAGGTATGTTTATTTATAGTTATTGTTATTAGGGGAGCCCTTTTTCGGTATAACTACGCTTTCGTTAATAAAATCAAAGCCTTATCTGTCGTGAAAGTGTGTAAATACACCCTGTATTACCTATGTAATGGCGTCGGACGCTTAGGGGATAACTTTGAGCCCGGCTTTGATGTAAGGCCTTGTCCCCAAAGGAACCGTTACCCATACCGACTCTTTACCAGCTTTTCTCGGCGACTTGCAGATTTTGTGGATAAGCTGGTTAAAACGCAGGATAAGATTTTCTTGTGGGCTTACTTGCCTATACAGAAACTAGAGAAGATCTCTCCCAGTAACGCATCACTACTAAAAGACCCTGTAATACTACCCAGGCTGTCCTGTGCATAACGCAGGTCCTCTGCAATGAGCTCTGCTGCTCCGTGGTCCTGGAGTTGATTGAGTCCCTGGTGCAGATGTTCAGCACACTCTTCCAAAGCGAGAACGTGACGCTCTCTGGCACTAAAGTCAGAGGACTCGGTATCACTCATACCCGCAGTAGCCAGCAGGTGTTTACGCAACAGCTCGATTCCTTCACCGCTAAGTGCACTAAGGAAGATTTCTGTGATGTCCCCGGTTTTTAGGGTCGCAGGTGTTTCATTGATATCGCACTTGTTGCGAACCAGGGTGATTGGCACTGCGTTTGGCAAATCACCTTCATGGCTGTTCACTAACTCAGCTGAGTCGAGATGCCCGAGTGATCCGCTGTTATCAACGACCAGAAGAATATGATCCGCAGATTGCATTTCTGTTCGCGCGCGACGAATACCTTCCTGTTCAATAGCATCTGCCGAGTCCCGAAGTCCTGCGGTGTCGACGATATGCAGCGGTAGGCCGTCAATCTGGATGTATTCTCGGAGTAAATCTCGGGTGGTGCCGGGGATGTCGGTGACAATAGCCGTATCTTGCTCTGCAAGTTGATTGAGTAAGCTGGATTTTCCCGCATTGGGCGCACCGGCGATCACCAGTTTCAGACCGTCTCTTAATGTTCGGCCTCGTCGAGCACTCTGTAAGAGCGCAGTGATTGATGACTCAAGTGCTCGTAGTCGTTGCAGAACATCACTTTCAGCGATGAAGTCGATTTCTTCTTCTGGAAAATCAATAGCTGCTTCGATGAATACCCGCAGACGAATGAGTTGCTCAAGGAGGGCATCAACCTTTGTCGAAAACTCGCCGCTTAATGAGCGACTGGCACTGCGCGCCGCAGCTTCGGTACTGCTGCTAATCAGATCTGCTATTGCTTCAGCCTGCACCAGATCGATTTTGTTGTTGAGAAAAGCTCTTTGGCTGAATTCACCGGGTAAAGCTTGTCGTGCGCCGAAGTTTATACACTCCCGAAGGACGGTGCGTAGAAGAACGGGTCCTCCATGACAGTGGAGTTCCGCGACGTCTTCGCCCGTAAAGGAGTTTGGTCCGGGGAATTGAATCAGTAAGCCCTGATCCAGGACCTTGTCCTGACAGTCAGCTATGGAGACAAAGTGCGCCTGTCGAGCAATTGCATCCAGCTTCGTCAACTTCCTGGCGACAGAGAAAGCTTCAGGCCCCGATAAGCGGATGATACCGACGCCACCAGCACCGGGGCCGGTGGCAATAGCGGCGATAGTATCGCTGTCGCTCACCATAAGGTTCACGACAAGAGAGTCAGGCTTTGGCGCCGGCGTTCTCTATCTGCCGGGTAATAACGTATTGCTGGGCCATAGATAGCAGGTTGTTAACTACCCAATAAAGAACCAATCCAGCGGGGAACCACAGGAAGAAGAAGGTAAATATAACGGGTAGCCATTGCATGATCTTCGCCTGCATGGGGTCGGGTGGCGGCGGATTGAGCTTCTGCATAAAGAACATGCTCGCACCCATCATCAACGGTAAGACAAAGTAGGGATCCATGACCGAGAGATCATTAATCCAAAGCATAAAGGGCGCTTGTCGAAGTTCGACGCTCTCCATGAGCATCCAGTACAAAGCGATAAACACGGGCATCTGAACAAGAATAGGTAAGCAGCCACCCATCGGGTTTATCTTCTCTTTCTTATAAAGCTCCATCATGGCTTGAGACTGCTTTTGTTTATCGTCGGCGTATTGCTCTCGAATGTCGGCCATTTTTGGTTGGACCCGCCGCATGTTGGCCATGGACTTGTAACTCGTCGCAGATAGCTTGAAGAAAACAGCCTTAATCAGAACAGTTAGCAGGATGATTGCCGCACCCCAGTTACCCACGATGGCATATATTTTTGTGAGCAACCAAAACAGTGGTTGAGCAACCCACCACAGCCAACCGTAGTCCACGCTGAGCTCCAGAAAAGGAGAGATTTCCTGAAGGCTGTACTGATCCTTTGGCCCAGCATAGAAGCGAGCACTCACTTCAGATTGCGTACCGGGGTCTACAGTCACTGCCGGACTAGTAAAGCCAGCAATATTAAAACCGCTGTTGGTAACCCGGGTACTGTAGGTATGGGTCTGCTCTGGATTAGGAACCCAGGCACTTAAGAAGTAGTGCTGGATCATAGCCATCCAGCCGCCCGTGATCTGCTCGCGAAAGGGCTCTTTACGCATCTTATCGAAGCTGAACTTTTTAAACCGATCGTCGGGTGTTGTCGTTGCGGCTCCCAGAAATGGCTGCATACCCATGCCACCGCCACCACTCGTATCTGCGGCCGTACTGTCTCGTTTGATCTGCCCGAACAGATTGCCCTGCCACCGCTCACTGCTCTGGTTATCGATAATGAAATCCACATCGATGAGGTAGCTGTCGCGGCTAAAGCTGAAACGTTTTGTGATTCGGACGCCGGTCTTGTCTATCCATTCCAGATCAACCTGAAGAGTGTCTGCAGCACCCATGTCGTAACGGTTTGTTGCGCTTTGATAGGTAGCACGGGTCTTGCTGTCGATACCGTCTTTACCGATGAGGCCGCTCTGAGCGACATACACGCGCTTCGCGTTGTTTTCTAAAAGAACAAAAGGGGTGTCCGGGTCGTCGATTTGCGCGAGAAACTTTGCCAGAGCTACTTCGACGATGTCGCCGCCATTGAGATCAATAGCCACTTGTAGACTATCGGTGTAAACCTGGACGATATTATCCATCGTCGACGTGACGGGAGTCGTTGCTTCGGTGTCGGTCGGCGCACTGACCGCAGGTAAATCGTCAATATTGCTGCTATCGGCAGCAGTAACCGGTGTAGCGGGCGGTACATCAGCAGGAAGGTCACCGTTAAGGTTTGCTCCCATGGGAGCACCCGGGGTGCTATCTGAAGAAAGCCCAGGGTCCGCTGTTAACCGAGTCTCGGTAGATATTGTGCCCTCTTTGGCATCCTGAAAATTCACCCACTCGGTCAGCAACATAAATGACAAGAGCATGATCGCGCCGATAAGCAACGTGCGTTGGATATCCATTAACAATTAATCCTGATGATGACAGGCTGGAGGAACGGGGTCTGCGCCCCCTTCATGCCAGGGGTGACAGCGTAGAATTCTAGCGGAAGCAAGCCGAAACCCTTTCCAGGGCCCATGCTCTTCTATGGCTTCAATAGCGTAACTGGAGCAGCTGGGATAATAACGGCAGTGATTACCCATAAAAGGGCTGAGTAGCAGCTGGTATCCGCGAATAAAAACTGTAAGCAGTGTTTTTAGAAGCGCTGTCATGAAGAAGTCGCCGTTAAGCCTAAACGCGCGAACTGTTTGTTCAGGGCTTCTTGTATGTGGGCGCTACTAGCGTCGCGGGCACCAGGACGTGTGAGAACGACGATATCAAGAGACGGCATTTTCGGAGTCAGAACGCGAAAGTGCTCGCGCGCCAAACGCTTGATGATGTTTCTTTTCACTGCTGTGGGAACGTGTTTTTTAGCCACTGCCAGTCCGAGCCTATGTTGAGACAAGTCGTTATGACGAGCTAACAGTAGAAGCTCTTTTTGCCCGGCTTTGTGGTCTGGGTCTTTAAAAACCTGCCGATAATCGGCTGCAGTAAGGAGCCGTTGACTGGGCCGAAACATCGCAGCCACAACAACGGACCTGACGCGCTATTCAGGATTGGTCTGAATTACGCGGCGAGACGCTTGCGGCCTTTAGCACGGCGGCGTGAAATAACGGCACGACCACTTTTTGTAGCCATGCGGCTGCGAAAACCGTGGGTACGCTTGCGCTTTAATACGCTGGGCTGAAATGTTCTCTTCATGTTACTACTCGCTTAAGTCTTTTTTACCGAAACCACCGAACGCTTTGCAGACCTCTGGGCCTGAAGATACGAACGAAAACTTCGTCATTTATGTACTGCCTGGATAAAACTCCGCCACTACCGACGGTACAGGCAAAATTGGGCCGCGCATTGTAGTGAATCGGCGCCGGTTATTCAATGCATGTATCAGAAGATGCTTTGCGTATTTTGCCGCACTTATGGCGGCTCCCAATGGCCCGTCTATCGGGGAGTTTTGCACAGAGCGCACTTCTCGCTGTTGGCGCGGCCTCTGGCGATTGATGAACACTTTTCCCAAAAGATACACACAAGTTATCCACAAAAACAGCGAGCGTGGGAAAACGAAAAGTTTTTTCACCAGAATCCCGCAAAAAAACGTAAACTATTGATTTTTATAACAATACTTCGGTGTTTTTTTTGTCCAGAGATGTGGATAAGTCTGCTGCGGGGGGTTATGATGACCCAATCGACGGTGCACAAGCCCAGGATATCAACAAGTTCACCCGCAGACGGCTTTTTGCTTGTTAGTGGGTGAAAGAGGGGCATTTTGGCAAGTCGTTACGTTTCGGCAGTGAATTTTGATAGAGAGTCTCCAGGCACGACGAAAATCGCCACAAAAGCGGTTGCGGTTTGGAGAAGGGCTCTTTTTGCTATGAACTTCAGCCGATGACCTGTAATAACCATGAAAACTGACCGTCTGGCAGGGTTTTTCGTGATCAGACGGCGTGAAGAGAGTGAACCTTGTCAGAGACAATATGGGCACACTGCAAAAACCGTTTGCAGGATGAGTTACCAGCGCAGCAGTTCAACACATGGATTAGGCCACTTCAGGCTACTTATACAGAGCAGTCCTTACAGCTTTTAGCGCCCAACCGATTTATCTGTGACTTCGTTACGGATAAGTATGGTGACCTGATCGGACAGTTGTTGCGTGAAGTTCAAAGTGGCGAAGCAGAGCTTCAGCTGGAGATTGCCGCTGGCGTTGCGCGATCTGGCGCTTCGACCGCAGTCCCTCTGGCAAACCCCCCTGTTTCTCGAGGCCCTGCTCTTGCGGTAGTGGGTGGCACTGCCGCTGCTGCTGAGGCTGAGTCGGCGGGGGAGATCCCGCAGTCAGGAGTGGAAGCCTTTAGTAACCGAAAGGCGCCATCTCTGGTGGAGAGCACCTTGCACTATGGTCAGGCTAGTAAGTCTGAGGTGCATGAGGCCTTGCAGCACCAGCACAACCTGGTGAGTAACTATACGTTTAATAACTTCGTTGAAGGTAAGTCAAACCAGCTTGCCCTGGCCGCGGCTAATCAGGTGTCAGAGAACCCGGGCGGAGCCTATAACCCACTGTTTCTTTATGGCGGCGTTGGTTTAGGTAAAACCCACCTGATGCACGCGGTCGGTAATGCCTTAAAGATTAATAAGCCGGATGCACGGATTGTGTACCTGCACTCCGAACGCTTTGTCGCCGACATGGTGAAAGCACTGCAACTCAATGCCATTGCAGACTTCAAGCGCTACTATCGATCGGTGGATGCACTGTTAATTGATGACATACAGTTTTTTGCCAAGAAAGATCGTTCCCAGGAAGAGTTTTTCCATACCTTTAATGCCCTGCTGGAAGGTGGCCAGCAAATGATTTTGACCTGCGATCGCTATCCCAAAGAGATTGATGGTCTGGAAGAGCGTCTAAAGTCCCGTTTTGGCTGGGGCCTCACGGTCGCTGTTGAGCCCCCGGATCTCGAAACACGGGTAGCTATTCTGATGAATAAAGCGACCCAGGCGCGCCTTGATTTACCGCCAGATGCGGCTTTCTTTATTGCCCAGAGAATCCGATCAAACGTCAGAGAGCTAGAGGGCGCGCTTAAGAGGGTGATAGCAAGCGCTAACTTCACCCGACGGCCTATCGATGTCGATCTTGTAAAAGAGAGCCTGAAAGACTTGCTTGCCTTGCAGGACAAACAGGTGAGCCTGGATAACATTCAGCGCACCGTAGCCGAGTACTACAAGATTAAGGTCGCTGACCTTAACTCCCGTCGGAGGAACCGATCGGTGGCTCGCCCTCGGCAGGTGGCTATGGCGCTGGCAAAGGAGCTCACGAACTACAGCCTGCCGGAGATTGGCGACAGCTTTGGCGGCCGAGACCATACAACGGTTCTTCATGCCTGTCGGAAGATCCGAGAGCTGCGAGAAATGAGTTCTGATATCCACGAAGACTATAAGAACCTGTTACGGCTCTTAACAACCTGATCGCGCGTTTTGCTCCGCTGTTAAGGGTGGCAATGAGAGGGCTAAATTCTTGCTTTTTTCATCGCCACGATGTGTGCATGATGCGCTAAACTAGAGTGCTTTTTTATCTTGTACGCGGCTGGTTAAGGACTTTTAATGAAATTCCGAGTTTCTCGTGACGCCCTGCTTAAGCCCCTGAATTTGGTGGCCGGGGTGGTAGAGCGTCGACAAACACTTCCGGTGCTCTCCAATGTGCTACTCAACCTTGATGGCAACCGATTATCGATTACCGGCACGGACCTTGAGGTAGAGCTAGTCGGGCGCGTTAATTTGGAAGCAGCCGGGGATGCTGGCGAGATTACGGTCCCTGCGCGAAAGCTGGCGGATATTTGTAAGAGCTTACCGGACGGCTCTGACCTGGAAATTTCAGTAGCGGATAGCAAGGCCACGGTGCGCAGTGGCAGGAGCCGCTTTACCCTGGCGACACTTCCCGCGCGCGAGTTTCCCAACATCGAAGACAGTATTGGGACTCATCAATTCACGCTGAAGCAAAGTGAGCTGCGTCGCTTGATTGAGCGAACGGGCTTCGCCATGGCTCAGCAAGACGTCCGCTATTATCTTAACGGGATGTATTGGGAGTTGCGAGCGGGGCGTTTGCGAGCGGTGGCGACCGACGGACATCGATTGGCGATTTGCACGTTCCCAGGAACGCTCAAAGACCTCGAAGATACACAGGTGATTCTGCCAAGAAAAGGTGTACTTGAGCTATCCCGCTTGATGCAGAACGATGATGAGGAAGTCACGATCATCCTTGGCAGCAATCATCTGCGCGCGACAACCGCCGAATTTACCTTCACATCCAAGCTGGTAGATGGAAAGTTCCCCGATTACGAGCGCGTGCTTCCCAGAGCAGCCGATAAAATTGTGCAAAGCTCGCGAACTGAGCTGCGCCAGTCGTTTACGCGAACGGCAATTCTTTCTAACGAAAAGTATCGCGGTGTTCGACTCAAGTTGTCTGAAGGCAGCCTTGAGATTGTTGCGAACAATCCTGAACAGGAGCAAGCCGAAGAGAGTCTGCCGGTGGAATATTCTGGTGATCCATTGGAAATAGGCTTCAATGTTGGCTATCTCCTTGATGTATTGGGTGTTTTGAGTGGCGAAGAGATACGCTTTTCCTTGTCGGACCCCAACAGCAGCGCGCTTCTTGAGGAAACTGACGGCGGTGATTCGCTATACGTCGTGATGCCTATGCGGCTTTAGGCTGCCTCCGCGTCGGCCGTGCGGAGGAGCATGCCTGTGCTAGCTTCGCTGAATATCCATAACTTGAGAAACCTTACCCAGGCGAATCTGGGGCCTTTGTCTCTGCATAATGTTATTTACGGCATTAATGGAAGCGGTAAAACCAGCTTGCTGGAGGCGGCACACATTCTCGGCACCGCGCGATCTTTTCGGTCCGGCGGAGCGAAATCGCTCATTACTCATGGTGAGCAAAGCTATGTAATCCATGGGGAGCGGCGCTTGCCGGCTGGTGGTGTTGTTTCCATGGGGGTGCAGCGAGAAAAGGCTGGCGGCATGACGCTTCGCTTGGCGGGAGAGCCCTCGCGCTCGGTGTCTCAGCTCGCGGATGAATTGCCGCTTTTACTTATAAATGCAGATAGTTTTGATCTTTTGGTCGGAGAACCAGCGAACCGCCGGCGTTTTATGGATTGGGGAGTGTTTCACGTGGAACATCACCTTCGTGATCACCGTCGACGCTTTCAGCGGGCATTAACACAAAGGAACCATCTTCTCCGTCGTGGTAAACTTGACCCTTCTGAATTAGATGTGTGGACTCGGGATTTAGCGACCCACGCCGAGTTGGTGTCAGAAGGCCGAGAGCGCTTTTTATCAGCACTCAGACAGGCTTTTGAGCCACTCATTAGTGAGTTGGCACCGGAGATTGGTCCGGTAACCCTGAGTTATCGTCGCGGCTGGGATGCCAGCAGTACCTATAGTGAGGCACTGCAACGCAGCTTAGAGAGTGACCAGGAGCAAGGGTTTACTCAGTCGGGTCCTCAGCGCGCTGACATTAAGGTAACGGTAAGTGGTTACTCGGCAGCGGATACTTTGTCGCGAGGCCAGCAAAAGCTGCTGGTTTGCGCGCTTAAGCTCGCACAGGGCCAAATTTTGGCAGGTGAGCAGGGCGACGTGCTCTATTTGATTGATGATCTGCCGTCCGAGTTGGACCCGGAGCGTTGCGAGCGTGTTTGTACGGCGCTTGCGCTTATGCAGGTGCAAACCCTGATCACCTGTGTAAGTCCGTCAGCTATTCCTATGGATTGGCTGGGCTCTGATGCAGAAGTAGCGATGTTTCACGTGAAACAAGGGTCTGTGGCCCCTGTTTCCACCGCAGTTGATAACGGAAAAATGGCTTAAAGCCGCTAAAACACTGGAGTAAGTCTAATGAGCGATGCATCTGATAATTACGATGGATCGAAGATCAAAGTACTTAAAGGCCTTGATGCGGTGCGAAAGCGCCCTGGTATGTATATCGGGGATACCGATGATGGTACGGGCCTGCATCACATGGTTTTTGAGGTTGTCGATAACTCCATTGATGAAGCATTAGCGGGCCACTGCGCCAAGATTCTTATTACGATTCATCCAGATGAGTCGGTGTCCGTGCAAGATGACGGTCGTGGTATTCCCACGGAGATGCATGATGAGGGTGTTTCCGCGGCAGAAGTGATTCTTACCGTGCTTCACGCAGGTGGAAAGTTTGACGATAACACCTACAAAGTGTCCGGCGGGCTGCATGGTGTGGGTGTTTCTGTTGTAAATGCGCTTTCTGAAGAGCTTTGGCTGACAATTTGGCGTGGCGGACGGCGTTTTGAGCAGCGCTATGCTCATGGTGTGCCACAAGGAGCGCTCCAGGATGTTGGTGAATCTGATCAGACCGGAACGCTCATCCGTTTTAAACCTTCAGCAGAAACCTTTACCAATATTGAGTTTGAGTTCGACATACTCGCAAAACGTCTGCGAGAGCTGGCATTTTTGAACTCGGGAATAGAAATTCTCCTGAATGACGAGCGCTCCGGTAAAGAAGACCGTTATTTCTACGAGGGGGGCCTCAACGCCTTTGTTGACTACCTAAACCGCAACAAAACCCCCATGCACAAAGCATTTCATTTCCAAAGCGAAACTGAAGACGGAACCGCCGTCGAAGTAGCACTGCAGTGGAATGACTCCTACCAGGAAAATATTTTCTGTTACACGAACAATATCCCTCAGCGAGATGGTGGAACGCACCTGGCGGGTTTTCGTTCCGCATTGACACGGACTCTCAACGGTTACATTGAGCGCGAAGGTTTGGCGAAAAAAGCCAAGGTAAACACTACCGGCGACGATGCTCGGGAAGGTTTAACAGCAATCGTCTCTGTAAAAGTGCCTGATCCCAAGTTTTCGTCGCAGACTAAAGACAAACTGGTCTCTTCAGAGGTGAAAACGGTTGTAGAGCAGGCCATGAACAGCCGCTTTAGCGAGTATTTACTCGAGAGTCCTGGCGAAGCCAAAGCGATTGTGACCAAAATGCTCGACGCAGCGCGCGCAAGAGAGGCTGCACGAAAGGCTCGGGAGATGACTCGCCGCAAAGGCGCTCTGGATATTGCCGGATTGCCGGGAAAACTGGCGGACTGCCAGGAAAAGGACGCCTCGCTCTCCGAGATCTATCTGGTTGAGGGTGACTCGGCCGGTGGTTCAGCAAAACAGGGCCGTAACCGGCGCTTTCAGGCAATCCTGCCTCTTAAAGGTAAGATTCTGAATGTCGAAAAAGCACGTTTCGACAAAATGCTGGCTTCGGTCGAAGTAGGAACGCTGGTAACCGCACTGGGTTGTGGTATTGGCAAGGAAGAGTTTGATCCCGATAAGTTGCGTTATCACAGCATTATCATCATGACGGACGCGGACGTGGATGGTTCACACATTCGCACACTGTTACTGACGTTCTTCTTCCGTCAGATGCGAGAGCTTATTGATCGTGGCCATATCTTTATTGCGCAACCACCGCTGTACAAAATCGCCAAGGGCAAGCAGCACCAGTATCTGAAAGATGACGCGGCTTTGGCTGAGTTTCTGACGGCTTCTGCGTTGGAGGGTGCCGCGCTCTATGTGAACGCGGATGCGCCTGCGATCAGCGGTGAGTCTCTCGCCGAACTGATTCGACAGTATCAGTCTGTAGAGGCGATTGTGACGCGTCGCAGCCGGCACTACCCCGAAGAACTGGTGTGGGAGTTGGTGTTTGGTCCTCGCCTAAGCGAGGCAGATCTTGGTGACAAATCCGCGGTCGAACAGTACTGTAGCGATATGAGTGAGCGCTTACTTACCCTAAAGACCAAGGGTACTAGCTACTCTGTGGAGCCAAGAAGTGATGATCAGGAAAACTGGTATCCATTGGTTCGTATGATTGCGCACGGCGTGGAGCGTCCAATCCAGCTCAAGCCAGAGTTTTTCCGATCAAAAGACTACGCGGCTATGGCGGCGCTCGGCGAGACTCTTAACGACCTGATTGACGAAACGGGTTACTTTCAACGCGGTGAAAAGACCCACCAGACTCAAAGCTTTGTATCCGGCTTGGAGTGGCTCATGACAGAAGCGCGCCGGGGTTATTACATTCAGCGTTATAAGGGCCTCGGTGAAATGAACCCAGAGCAGCTTTGGGAAACCACCATGGACCCTGAAAGCCGTCGGATGCTGCAGGTGACTGTCGATGATGCTATGCGAGCGGATGAGATATTCACCACGCTGATGGGTGATCAGGTAGAGCCGCGCCGGGAGTTTATCGAGGAAAACGCGCTTTACGTGTCCAATTTGGATGTGTGAGGCGTGCTACTGCCAGTCATTGCTGATGGCCGGCTGAAGCAGTGGATTCCAAAAACGGCAACTCAAATGGTACAAAGCAACTGCCGTAGCGTTCGATTCGGTTATGAGCGTAGGTTTCCATGTACGGCGTAAACTCTTCGATGTAGGTGTCATCTGCGCTGTAGCCGATGACTTCTATTTGCTCCAGGGTTTGTCTCGCTATACGTTCAAGAAAACCGCTCTGTAGGTCGGAGTAATGCAGTAACTCCAGGTATCGAGTTCGATCACTCGCGCTGATGTCTCGCGCTACAGCTAGCACCTTAAGTTTGGACAATGCCTCGAAGATATCCTGCTGCTTGAGCCGGATTAAGTTCGTGCTTGTGAATATGTTATCCAAAGCGCGTCGGCGGTCCGCGTCCATGAGGCCAATAGCTTCGCCACCTTGCTCTGCACTCCACACCGGAGACCCCCACATCCGATATGGCGTGGGGAGAAAGAAATGGACCCCATAAATTGGACAGCTCGATAAGTGCATTCCCAAGTTATGCCGCAAACCTGACGGCAGATTCGTA